>JAJBTR010000051.1 GCA_020860745.1 Lachnospiraceae bacterium
AGGAAAGTACCCCCGACACCGGAAACGGAACACAGACCGGGTATTATCCCGGAGGTCTTTACACCTACATCAAAAAACTGTATGCGCCGGCGGAATGGCAGCATAAAACAGTGATGCTCGAATTTGAAGGGGTTTATGCCACCTCCATGGTTTACGTGAACGGAGATCTCGCCGCCACACAGCTGTACGGATATTCCGGTTTCTACGTTGTGCTGGATAAATATCTGGAATACGGACAGGAAAATGAAATCCTCGTGATCGCAGATAACGCGGCGGAAAAGAATTCACGCTGGTACTCAGGAAGCGGAATTTACCGGAATGTCAATCTTCTGATCGGCGCCGAGATTCATATTCCGGCTGACGGCGTGCGGATTCAGACGCCTTCCGTGGCACAGGATGCCTCTGCAGTAGAGATTACCACCGACATCAGAAATATATCCAGACAGAAAAAAAAGATCACCGTTGAGACCACATTATTATTGGAAGGCAAACCGGCAGGAACTGACACCCTCGGTGTGACGATGTATGGCAGGGAGGAAGAAACGGTGCGCCAGACCATCTGTGTTGACCATGCCGCGCTCTGGAGCCCGGATTCGCCAACTCTGTATGATTGCGTGGTAAGGCTTTATGACGAAACGGAGCTTTTGGATGAAACAAGGGAACACTTTGGCATCCGGAAGCTGGAACTGGACGCGCAACGCGGTCTGAGGATCAATGGAAAGCCGGTAAAATTAAGAGGAACCTGCATTCATCACGATAACGGCGTGATTGGCGCGGCGACCTTTGAGAAAGCGGAGGAAAGACGTTGCAGGCAGATGAAGGAAGCTGGTTTCAACAGCATCCGCAGCTCACATCACCCCATGAGTAAGGCAATGCTGAATGCCTGCGACAAATACGGGATGCTTGTCATGGACGAGCTGACTGACATGTGGACCACTCACAAAAACCCGAATGATTTCGCCCTGAACTTTTCAGACTGTGTGGACACGGAAATAGGACGCATGGTAAATAAGGATTTTAACCATCCGTCTGTGATCCTTTATTCTGCCGGGAACGAGATTCCCGAAGCGGGAACCGCCAGGGGCGCACAGATCAACCGCCAGATCTGCAACCGTTTCCATGCACTGGATCCGTCCAGATACACAACAAACGCAATCAACGGCATGCTCGCTGCCGGGGAACGGATGAATACGATTACCAGAGATGTCATGGCCAGTTTCCGCCCGGAGAACCTGTCATCCGAGGGAAACAGCCGGCAGGATAAGGAAGGTGCAAACGCCTTAAACAGTATGATGGCTCTGATGTCGGGCAAGGCTGCAGACATGGTAGCCTGCCATCCGCTGATGACCCAGACACTGGAGGAATCGTGTCAGGCCATGGATATCACAGGATTAAATTATCTGACCGGACGGCATGTGCTGGAAAAGGAACTTCACCCCAACAAACCGGTCGTCGGCACCGAGACTTTCCCGGCTGATATTGTAAGACTCTGGGATATTGTGAAAAATAACAATCATGTGCTTGGCGATTATACCTGGACAGGCTACGATTATCTCGGGGAAGCCGGATGCGGGACATTCTATTATGACGGTACACAGAATTTTAACGGCACGTTCCCGGATCGGGTCGCATATATCGGAGATATCAATCTCATCGGCTACCGGAGACCGATCAGTTATCTCAGAGAGATTGTCTATGGGCTCCGGAAAGAACCGTATGTGGCGGTAGAACGGGTAGATAAATATGGCCTGCCCCACTCTCAGACCCCGTGGATGTGGAAAGATAATGTGGCAAGCTGGACATGGCCCGGATATGAGGGAAAACCCGCGAATGTGGATGTGTACAGCAAAGCAGAGGAAGTAGAGCTGTTCTTAAACGGAACATCTCTCGGGAGGAAGCCTGCCGGGGAGGCAAACGGATTCATTGCCGGGTATGAGATTACTTATGAACCGGGGGAGCTCCTGGCCGTCAGCTACACAGCAGGACTTGAAACAGGAAGATTCTCCCTCAGGACTGCCAGAGAAGACGTTGTTCTTTCCGTGGAATGCGAGAATCAGACGCTTGCTGCGGACGGAGAAGATCTGGCGTTTATCACCGCAAAGCTGACCGATACGGATGGCACAGACAATCTCTTCGCGCAGCGGGACATAAAGGTAACTGTGGAAGGCGCTGGAATTTTACAGGGATTCGGCAGCGCGGACCCGCGTTCCCTCGGCAGTTATGATGACAATGTATGGAAAACCTATGACGGGTATGTGATGGCTGTGATCCGCGCAGAGACAACCCCGGGTACGATAAACGTGCGCTTTGAAGCAGAAGGCTGCGGCTCAAAAGAAGTTATCATCGAGGTTGCGTGAGTGTGCATCCTCACAGAGTGGTTTTTACTTCATAAAACGAACTTTCCTGTAAAGAAAGAAAAGAGGGCGCTAACTCTGCGTCCTCTTAATCTTTCTCGATGTGGTCTTCTCAAACTCCGTCTCCCGGACTTTCAGTCCATACACCTTCCTGTGCGCCGGAGTCCCCTTATTGTAATCGTCGATGATCTCCTGCAGGGCAGCCGGGATATCCTTGATCCGTTTTTTCTTCGCATAGTCATAGTCAGGATAGATTTCTGCCTCAATCAGCCCGTCCCTCTCCCGGACCAGAATCTCCTGAACCAGACGATGCTCGCCGATTTTATTTTCCAGCTCCTCCGGGGAGACATTCTCGCCGTTTTTGGTGATGATCAGATTCTTTTTCCGCCCGGTCAGGAACAGGAAATTGTTCTCATCCACATAGCCCAGATCGCCGGTCTTCAGCCAGCCATCCTCCAGCGCTTCCAACGTCTCCTGCGGCATGTGATAGTAGCCCTGCATCACACTGCTGCCGCGCACCCAGATCTCGCCGTCCACGGTCTTTGTCTCGCAGTTCGGGAGCAGCTGGCCGACCGCTTCCTTATTGATATTCCAGCTCACCGTCGTGCTGATCACTGGCGCGCACTCGGTCATTCCGTAGCCCTGCAGAATCGTAATTCCATACTTTGCAAACAGGTCAATATACGCCGGGTTTAAGTAAGCTCCGCCGCTGCAGATCGTGTGGAACTGCTTACCGAACACCATCCCCTTGACAATCTGCGGGGGAAGCTGCGGGGAGTCCTCCAGCTTTTTCGCCATGGTCTCGATCATCAGCGGAACCATCAGAATCATCTCCGGCTTAAACAGCTTGATATTCTTCGCCACCCGCAGCAGGGAATCATTGATGCAGATGATGCTGCCCAGGGAGATGGCTTTTAAAATGTCCATACTCAGGCAGTAGGCGTGGTGAATCGGCAGAACGGAGAGAATCACGGTCCGCTCTTTAATCTTCATATCCAGACAGGTGGCATTGTTCGCCAGATTGCGGTGAGTGAGCATAACGCCCTTGCTCTTTCCCGTAGTTCCGGAAGTAAACATAATCGTACACAGGTCGTCCGGTTTCGGAGAAAAATCCCAATCCCCGGCGTTCTCTTCCAGCAGACGGTCAAAAGAAAGGCCTTCCGCATCGCTGTTCTCTTTCTGCATGGAAATCATGTATTTTAACTTCGGGCACTTCTCTTTGGCCATCGCCGCCGCATCGCTGCGGAGTTCATCATAGACAAATACTTCCACATCCGCCCGGTCAATCAGTTCGCACAGTTCATCAGCTGGAAGAGAGACATCCAGCGGAACCGCGACGCTGCCGCTGCCTGCCGTGCCGAAATAAGTCACAAGCCAACGGTAGGAAGTCGCACCTGTCACCGCGATATGCTTTCCGCGCATCCCGAGAGACTCCAGCACGCGGGAAAAACTGTCGCTGTCGTGCTTTAACTGCATGTAAGATTTTGTCCCGATCTCATTCTTGCTTACTTTATAGCGAATCGCGTCGCCAGCGCCGAAGCGCGCCTCGGCACTTGTTAAAATTTCACTTATTGTATTGCATACCATATAACCGACCTTCCTTTACGCTTCGACCAACGTCCCCAGATAGTCCAGCGCCTCCTGTACCGTGCGGATATCCGACACCTTATGCTCGTCGATCTCCACATCAAACACCTCTTCCAGCTCACCAAGCATACTCATAAAATCGAAAGAGGTAAATCCCAGATCCTCCACAAAACGGGATTCCGGATGTACATTCTCCAGCTCCACTTCCACATAATTACAGATAATCTCTACGAATTTTTCAAACATGATTTTCTCCTTTTTCTTCTCTTATCCCTTTAGCACCTCAGGTTCCATCGTGACCCGGCAAAATAAAATACATTCTTCTACAACAAAATCAATTTCGCCTGTTTCGTATCTTTCCGCTGTGCTTAAATCAGCTTTATAATATCTCCAACCGGCATATTCGGGTTTTCCGCGCCCTTGAACATAATCTTGCACAGGTAGTAATACAGATACTCCAGGTCTTCTCTGCTGACAGCCTTCACCTGATGCTCGAAGTTGAAGTCCAGTCCATTGTCCTCCGGCCGATGCATAACAGTCAGGTACATGCCCTGGGTCGTCGCGCCGTTCGGATACCAGTGCGTCTTATATTTGATATCGCCGATTTTTGTCAGCTCTTTACCCTGAATATTTGCCGGCTGATAGGTCAGCGACATGGGCTCATAGGTCTGCCCGCCCTTCTGTGGATACTTCCGGCCGCGGTACGCAAAATACTCTACCGGGTCATAGTTCGCATGGCGGAAATACTCGTTCTGCAGATCACGGATCTCGTAAATTCCCTCCAGGAACGTCTTATCCTCGGAGATGATCGTCCGAAACGGGAATGAGTGAATCCTGGTACCGCCGCATTTTTTCTCCTTCACCGTGGCGCGGCGCGCGATGGCCATGTTGATGGACACATCGTCATTACCGTTCATTTTCTGGAAATAGGTGCGCAGCCCCATCATCAGCAGCACGGCCAGGGAAACGCGGTGCTCTTCACAGAACGCCATCAGACGGGCAGTCGGTTCCTCCTCCAGATGGAAAATATCCAGCGCCGAGTCCACCGAATCTGAGACATTGACAGCGGCACGCGCATTCGGATTCCCGGAGCGTTCCCGCTCCTCCTCCAGCTTCTGCGATCCGCGGATTCCATTATAAATCGGTTCCGGCGTACTGTCGATCAGATTCTGGAAATATTCCCGATCCCTCGCCTGCGCCTTGCTTCCCGCCTCATAGGCAAGATCTTTCTGCAGCTGTTCAATATAAGATGCCATCTCCTTCGGATAGGGGACGCCCTCGTACATGGCATTACAGTAGAGTTCAATCACGTCCTTGAAAAAACAGGAGAGTCCCTGGGCATCCGCCGTCATGTGGTCAATCAGAAGATAAACGCCATTGTAACCGTCCGGCATGTGAATCATCACCACACGGTTCATCGGAGAATCCACCCGCTTGAACGGCACACGGGACCATTTTGTCATCTCCTCGTTGGCTTCCTCCATGGTTTTCCCGGAAAAATCGACGAACTCGATATCGCGCTCCTCTTTGTCCACTACATACTGATACCATGTTCCCTCTTTATCTTTGGCAAACCGCAGCCGCATGGACTCGCTGCGCTCATATGCCTTGTAAATACTCTGCTTTAACACATCCCAATCCAGATCGGTTCCAATCGTCAGACTGGTGCCGATGTTTAAGACTTCTTTCTTCGGACACATATCCTGGTAAAATGTATGAAATTTCTGAGCTTTGGTCAGCGGATATACCGGATATCCTTTTCTTTTTCTCATCATTGAAATAATCCCTCCGTAAATTCATCCAGCGCCTTCTCATAGGCAGCCGGGTCTTTGTAATAGCTCTCCGCGTGAGCGGCGCCCTCAATAATCAGTTTCGTCTTCGGCGACGCACAGTTTTCATAAATCTCGTCGCACATACTGCACGGGACAAAGGTGTCGGCGTCGCCATGGATAAAGAGAATCGGCACTTTCGCCTTTTTCACTTCCCGCGCCGCGTTGCACTCATCCAGCCCATATCCGGCTTTCCGCTGGTTGACCGCATCCGATATCGGAATCATGGGAAACGCGGGCAGATGATACATGGAGTGCAATACATGGGTAAACACGTATTTCGGCGAGGTAAACGCGCAGTCGGAAACGATCCCTTTCACCTGCTCCGGCAGGTGAAGGCCGCTTGTCATCAGCACGGTAGAAGCTCCCATGGAAGTTCCGTGCAGCAGAATCTGCACATCCTCACCCGCTTTGTCTGTTACCCACCGGATCCACTCCAGCGCATCATACCGGTCCAGGCAGCCAAAGCCGATGTATTTGCCTTCACTCTCCCCGTGGGCGCGCTCGTCCACGAGAAGCATCGCGTAACCGTGCTTCAGATAGTAGCCGGAGAGGCCGATGTAATCACTCATGCCTTTGCTGGTGTAGCCGTGAAAGCAGATAACGGCTTTTTTTCCTGTCTGCGGCATGGTTTCTTCCGGATTATCTTTCTGCTGTTTTGCCTCTCCTGATCCGGGATTTTCTGTCTCTGCCGCCGCATTCATATTACACCCCGGGAACCATGTCCCGTGCAGTTTCAACCCGTCGTCGGACTCAATAAACACATCCTCATGGGGCTGGGCGAGCATGAACTCTTTGCACTCTTCAATGAAAGGCATATGCTGATTCCAGTCAGTCCCCGCCATCTTCATCGTCCGCTCCACTTTTGCGTTGTTGCGCTTCATGGTTCTGTTGTAAAAATAAGCTGTCATCCCCGCCGTGGTTCCGGCCGCAATAGCAGCCAGAAGCGCTGCGCCTTCTATCCACTTTTTCATTTTAATCTCCATTCCGCCGCCTTTATCCCTGGCGGTACAATCATAAGTAAAAGATTTCCATTTATCTCATCATATGCACCTCACAGCCAGTGCGAAGTGCTATATGGAATAATTACAAAACTTCATTTTTCGCACTACTCCGCTTCGTTCTCCCCTCTCTCATCTGTGGAACCCGCGTAGCTCTCAATCAGCTCTTTCAGCCTCGCGGCTTTCCCAAAATCCCCCTCAACTTTCAACCGCTGCGTTGTGAACGCCAGAATCGGGTTCAGCCTGCCGTCCGCCAGTTTCTTTAACACTTCCGCCGAGCAGGTAAACATTGCATCCCTGTCGTAATATTCATAGGGTTCTACATATAGTTTTCCTTCCTTTACCTCCACACAAAAGATGCCGGACGACTCACCGGTGATATTAAACTGGTAAGCCAGATGCTCCTGAATCCCACTCACATCCGCATTCATAAGTTCCGCTTTAATCTCTGAAAAAAGTTCTGCGTATGACATATGTCCTCCCTGAAAAAAGAGCATAACCGGTCTGATTTCCCGCTTCCGATCACTGCCCATACTTTACATTTGTTTTACATTTCGACCGTTGGTCGACTGTTTGCACTTGTATAAATAACAGATTTTCGACCATTGGTCAATATGCGGGAGCGCCAAGCTTTTTCTCATTTTCGCAACGCTTTTTGTGGAAATTCACAGTTGTACAGAGGTTACCTCCCGTGCTATACTGGATGAAATGATGAGCAAAAGAAGGCAGAAAAATGCAGAACCGTACAAAATATGATAAAATACTGGACGCTCTTCAGGAATTACTGGGTCAGAAAGATATTCAGAATATTTCCGTAAGTGAGATTGCTCGGACAGCCGGAATCGGGAAAGGAAGCATCTATTACTATTTTTCATCCAAAGAAGCCCTCGTAGACGCGCTGGTGGAGAGAAGTTATAAGAAACCGTTGGAAACAGCCCGGCATCTGGCGGAACAGGAAAATGTATCCCCTTTTACCCGTATGGCAATGATTTTTCAGGCCTGTGTGAATTCCTCCCGGGATTTCCGGCTGCAGGACAGACAGACCCAGTCTGCGGATGACCGGGCGCAGGCGCTGCTGCACCAGAAATATATCCGGCATCTGGTCACAGAGATGAAGCCGGAACTGGCGGAGATCATCCGCCAGGGGATTGCAAACGGAGATGTTCATTTCGACTATCCGGAAGCATTGGCGGAGGTCGCCCTGATCGTGCTGACAGTAAAGCTGGACAATACGATTGTCCCGTCCTCCCCGGAAGAAATTGAGAATACAATCGACGGTCTGATCAGCCTCCTGGAAAACGGAACCGGAAATCCGAAGGGATCGCTGAATTTTTTAAAGGTATAGAAAAAAGACTCCTTTGCCAGGGAGTCTTTTTTCATACCATCAATCGTTGATTCATAATCACAATTCATCACTCGTCAAATGCATGCCGGCATGCATTCATTATATCATGTGCAAATACGGCACATGATCGCATTTCGCCGCTCGTCAAATTCATGCAAGCATGATTTTCCTCACTTGCGCTCATTATATTTTACTCGTAATGCGTCCACATTCTCAATACACGCACAATTCCCAGATACTCATTGCCGTCTGCATCAGTCAATCCCTCCGCATTTTCAAGCACCTCATATACAAACCGATGCTGTAAATTAATACGTCTCGAATAATTTCCTGAGAGATTGCCTATCAGCTTCTCATAGGGAGGAGGATTCTGAAAAGGGTTCTCAGAAACAATTCTTATCAGCTCTTTCGTCTTCCGGTCTAATCCGGCACTCTTTAACAGAGCTTTATCTTTCTGCGCTCTCTTCGAAAATCGAACCTGATATTTTACCATTCTTCTCCCTCTTCATAAACAGCAGCATCTTCCAATGGCTCATCCTTTGCTTCCAGAATACTTTCCGCCAACCCGGGCACAGAGTTCAGATATAACGTCTCCTGGATTGCATTCCAATCATCTTCCGACAGAAGAACCGCGTTTTTTCCCCTGCTATTGGTAATGGTAACCGGCGTGCTGTTTGTGTTTACATCGGAAATCAACTGATACAGATTCTTTCTGGCGGTCGTTGCGTTAATAGCAGTCATATTCATCCCTCCTTCTGTCTACAGTATAGCGTACATAAATGCGTACGTCAATATACTTTCTCCAGGATGCAGGGTTGTTTCACGAACTTTTTATCCAAGACCAAACCCCATGACAAGACA
>JAJBTR010000364.1 GCA_020860745.1 Lachnospiraceae bacterium
AACGCTTTCGCACCCGGCATGGGATCGATCTTTGCGATGGTTGCCTGAATCTCCTTTAATCCCAGTCCATGCTCCTTTAAAATATTCAGGCGGTACTGCATCAGCTTGTCATAATCCGGCTCATCCCGCGTCGTCTTCTTCAACTCCGGGATACCGCTGGCCTCAGCAAACGCAATCCAGATCTCTGGAACCAGTACGCCTTCCATATCCAAACATGTAATATACATTTCTTATCCTCCTTTTTGCAGTGCATTGTATCATCATATGATGATACCTATGGATTGCTCCATAAAAACCGCAGCTGTGCATAAGTTTGATCACGGAAATCAAAGATTTCCTATCTCACTTATCCCGCAATCCTCAAATCATATTATCATAAGCAAACACCAATTACAAGCCAATATCTTCCGCCGGATATTTTTCGCCGCTCACTCCACGCTCTTTAACGCCTCCACCGGGTCAATCACATTGAGCAGCCGGTTTGTAATCTGATTGACAATCACAGTAAACACAAAAGATATCACTGCACAGATCACATAAGTGGACGGGTGGATGCTGACCGCAAAATACAGTCCCGGAATCTTCAGCGCCCAGCAAAGACACATACTGATGCCAAAGCCCGCCGGCAGTCCGAGGGCAATGCCGATTGAGGAGAGAATCAGCGTCTCTTTATTTACATACAAATGCACTTCCCGATCATAGAATCTCAGCACCTTAATGGTCGCCAGTTCTCTCTCCCGCTCGGAAATATTGGTGGTGGACAGCGTAAAAAGCACCACAAACGCCAGCGCCGCCGCCATCACCAGAATTACATAGACCACCAGATTGATCAATGTGAACGCCTGGGAAAACTCTTCCTTTAAGCTTTCCGTGCTGACCGTGGATAGCAGGCCGTCTTTCGCTCCAAGCTCATTCGCATAGGCGACAGGGTCTCCCTCCTTACAGGATTCTGTCAGCTTCACCAGAACAGCGTTCGGTTCATATGCATTGCCAAATGATGCCTCATAGCAGCTCTCACTGATATAAATCATATCGCCGAGATAATTTTCCGCCACCAGCGCAACTGCAATCTCCGCCTCATTCAGGGACAGATCCTGAATCGTAACCGTATCCCCGACAGAAAGCCCCAGCACATCCGCTGCGCTGTGGGTGACAAAGATACCGTCGTCCGTCAGTTCCGTCTCATTCCCGTCTGTATCCGCCAGCTTGAGGAAGGATGAAACATCCGTCTCATCAGGTATGACGTAAATCTGCACAGATTCCTCTTCCTCCTCCGCGTTGCGGATGGAGACAGTCTCCACCTGAAGATTTACATAACTTTCAATATTTTCCTCATCCTCCATATAAGACAGCAGCTGGTCATTGTCCTCCGTCTGCACGACCGCCAGAATATCATAGCGGATGACATTCTCATATTGCCGCGGCATCAGATCTGTCACTGTATTCTTGATGGCAAATCCGCAGACCAGCAGGCCGGTACAGCCCATGATACCGACCACAGTCATGATCAACCTCTTTTTGTAGCGGAACAGATTCCGCGCGGTAACTTTATTCAGGAAAGACATCCTTTTCCATACAGGGCGGATCCGCTCCAGGAAAATCCGGGTTCCTCCCCTCGGGACAAGCGGCCGCATCAGCGACGCAGGCATCTGCACCAGCTGGCCCCGCACAGCAGCCAGCACCGCCGCCAGGATACCTGCCAAAAACAGCAGAACGCTGACGATACCCGATCTCAGCTGGAACCGAAAAAGGTATGTCGGAATCATATACATAATTCTGAAAAAGGTAAAGATAATTTTCGGGAGCACAATAAATCCGCACAGATCGCCGGCCAGACCACCCAACAGACAGGCGCTTGCAGCATAAATCACATATTTTCTGCGGATTTCCCTGTTTTTAAATCCAAGTGCTTTATAGGTTCCGATGAGCCCCCGGTCTTCCTCCACCATACGCGTGGTGGCGGTCAGGCTGATCAGGATTGCGACAACGAAGAAAATCAGCGGTAGAAAGGTCGCCAGCCCTTCAATTGCTGTCGCATCGCTGTCCACATTGGAATATCCGCTTAAGGAATCCCGGGACTGGATGTACCACCGGGTCATCTCAATCTCGTCAATCTCCTCCCTGGCTTCCTCCAGTTCCTCCATCGCCTCCTCTGTGCTCTCGTCCAGTTCCTCCTGGCCGTCCAGAAGCTCCTGCTCCGCCTCCGCCAGCGTCTGTTCATTCTCCTCAATCTCATCCCAGGCGTCGGCAAACCGGGATTCCGCCTCGGCCGTTTGCTCCTCCAGCTCTATTTTTCCCTCGTCCAGCTGCTCTTTGCTCTCCTGCCACTGGCTGAGGCCGGACGCGTACTGTGCCTTTCCGTCCTCCAGAGTGACTTCCTGTTCCGCAATCTGTGCCTCCGCCGCTGTAAACTGTTCTACGGCTGCCTCCCGCTGTGCCTGCAGAGCGGCAAGCCCTGCCTGTGCCTCCGAAAGACCGGTTTCCAGGGTGGCAAGCCCTGCCTCTATCTGTTCCAGTCCGGCATCCAGCTGCGCCAGTCCCGCTGACAATTCCTCCAGTCCCGACTCCACCGCCGCAAGCCCTGTCCCGGCTTCTGATAATCCCGCTGTCACTTCCGTGAGCGCCGCCTCTGCGGCCGTAAGCTGCTCCTGTAATGCCTCCGCACTTTCACCACTGCTTCCGGATGTCGTGCCACCGTTGCCTGCCACCGTACCTCCGCTGCCGGATGTCACGCTCCCACTGCCTGCCGCCTGCTCCAACGCAGCCTGCAGCCTGGCAATCTGCTCTTCCAGCGTCTCTTTCTGTGTCTCAAGCGCTTCCTTCTGGGCCGTCAGTTCCGACTGCTGCTCTTCCAACGCAGCCTTTTGCTCCTCCAGAGCAGTCTTCTGGGCCGTCAGATCTTCCTCCTGCTCCTCCAACGACTCTCTCTGAGCTTCCGCCTGGACAATGCCCTCCTCATACTGCGCAATTCCCGCATCAATCTGTGCCAGCGTATCAGTTTTTGTCTGCTCCAGGTCCTCCTTCGCCTCGGAAAGCTGTGCCGCACCGTCCTCCAATTCCTGCGCCGAGGCGTCCAGCTGTTCCTTTGCCTCTGCCAGGCTGGCATATCCGGACTCAATCTGCGCCAGAGCATCGGCAATCTGGCTGTAGGCGCTCTCCTCCTGCTCCTCCAGCTCGGTCTTGCCCTCATTCAGTTGATCCAGACCGTCCTGATACTCCTCCCAGCCATCGTCAATCTCCTGCTGGGCGTCGGCAAGCTCAGCCAGCACCTCCTCCAACGCGTCATTATATTCCGCCAGCGCTTCACCGTAAACCGTATCATACCGGTTCTGCTGCTGTTTTTCTTTCAGAGATAAACTGATGGTATTCTTTACATCGTTAACCAGCTGAATATACTCATCCGAATAGCACATCAGACCACCCGCACCGGCAATTGAGAGATAAATGGTTGTGTAAATATCCGTATCTGCCGCGGCGGGCAGAACAAAAAAGGTATATTCATCCGAGGTCGACGCGCGGAAAGACACGCTGCCCTCCCGGTTATTCACGTCAAACGGATCCAGCACTTTTGCTGTGATCGTATACTCCACATCCGCGAAAACAGCGTCCTCATCCTCCTCCAGGTCTGTCTCCGCAAAAGTCAGCGTATCCCCGATCTGCTTTCCGGTATCCGTCAGATAACTCTCCGTCACGGCAATCTCATCGTACTCCTGCGGCAGCGTTCCCTCCAGAACCGTCGGGAGGTTAATTTCTTCCCCCAGTGTATAGATTGTGGCGCTCTCATGGACTCCGTCAACATCCACATACACCGTCTTGGAATAGCCTCCCTCCACCGCCGACACCTCATCCAGCAACGCCAGCGCCTCAATATCGTCGCCGTCCAACCCCAGCGTGGATGACACCTCAATATCAAAGAGGTGCTGTTCATCATAGAGGGCATCCGCCGACACGCGAAGGTCATTGCAGGCAGCCGTCAGCCCCGTCATCATCGCCACGCCGAGAGCCGTGATCAGCATGATGGAAAAGAATCTCTTTTTTTCTTTTTAATTGTACAAAAAATATCCTTTATCAGAGCATTCTGTCTCATCACTGTTCCACCCAACTGCTATCATCGAGACCGCTGTACTGCCACAACAACTTCGCTGCCTTTCCTGGCTCTCCCGCATACTTGTCTCATAATCTTTTTCATCCATTCTATACACAATCAGACACGCAAATGCCAGCACATAACATGGCTACCACTCTATCTCTTCCACGGAAACCGGATCAGGATTTACCGTCATCTCCACCACTTTTCCGCTCCGGAAGCGGATCAGCCGGTCCGCCATGGGTGCCAGAGCCGAATTGTGCGTGATCAGAATCAGTGTCACCCCTTCATTTCTACAGGTATCCTGAAGCAGTTTTAAAATCTGCCGTCCCGTATTGTAATCCAGCGCACCCGTGGGTTCGTCGCAGAGCAGAAGCTTCGGATTCTTCGCCAGTGCGCGGGCGATCGACACGCGCTGCTGTTCCCCGCCGGATAGCTGCGCCGGGAAGTTGTCCTTCCGTTCCGCCAGGCCAACCTTATCCAGGGTTTCCGCCGCGTCAAGAGAGTTGCTGCAAATCTGTGCAGCCAGTTCCACATTCTCCAGCGCTGTCAGATTGGGCACAAGATTATAAAACTGAAAGACAAACCCGATATCGGTACGGCGATATCCGACCAGTTGCTTTTTATTATACGCTGTGATATCATTGTCGTCCACAATCAGGCGTCCGGCAGTAGCCACATCCATCCCGCCGAGAATATTGAGTGCCGTCGTTTTCCCTGCGCCGGACGCACCGAGAATAATCGCAAACTCTCCTTTTTCCACGACAAATGAAGCCTCGTTCACCGCCAGTATGGGGTGTTCGCCGACCTCATATCTTTTCGTAATATGATCAAATTCTATGTATGACATGGGAAATCCTCCCGGAAAAGTATTGGAAGCAGCATAACGATTCATCACCCGTACTCCCACTTTCTAATATAATGGAAAAATCGAGAAAAGTCATTATCTGCAAACGAAATTCACAGATATTTTAGAAAGTATACTTTTTTCATTGACATCCCGGCAAAAAAAAGAATATAATAACGAATAACGTTTACATATGTTTTTACATGTGTCTTGTCAGATAAACCTGGTGAGAACGCGGCAGCTAAGAAATATACCAGCAGGGCAGACCCGCAGCATATTCGGGTCTGGCTATAATAACAATCTGATTTTTTACCTGAGGAGCTATCTGCACTATGAATGGAAGGATCAAATACAGCGTCATGTCCCCGGACGAGCTGGCGCTTTTCAAAAATCGAATGGAACGGCTTTTAAGTGAGCGGGGCATTACCATGGATCACCCGCTGATGAAAGAAGAACTGACTGCAGCCGGGTGCGAGGTGAAAGGCAACACCATCCGCTTCCCAAAGGAAGCCATTGACCGGGCGCTGGCCGCTGTCCCGAAAAAATTTACACTCTACGCTCCGGATGAGAGATATGACATGGTTTTTCCTCATCCGCAGGGAAGCTTTTACACACGGACCTGCACCGGCGCGCCCAATTACCTGCCGGTCAATGGGGAGAAGCACTATATCACTCTGAATGACACCGCTGAATGGTTCCATCTGGTCAATGAGATGGATCAGATCGATTACGTGGCGCTGCCCTCCACCTGCGACCCCGGCGTTCCCGGCAAAGCAATCGACATTTTTACCCTGGAGCAGGCGCTGCGGATTTCAAAGAAGCATATCTGGATTCAGCCCTATGAGGCGGAGAACACCCATTACCTGATTGAAATGTGCGCAGCAGCTGTCGGCGGTATGGACAGACTCCGGGAGCGGCCGATCTGCAGCTTTATCTCCTGCAGCGTCCCTGTGCTGAAATTTAAATACATGGACGCGGAGATTTTATACGAATGTGCGAAAGCCGGTATCCCGGTGCAGCCCTGCGCGCTTCCCACCGCGGGGGCGAACACACCGGTAACTGTGCAGGGAACCGCCCTTGCCGCGTGCGCGGATGTGCTGGCACAGATCGTCATGCTGGAGCTGCTGTGCCCCGGACTTCCGGTTATCGCCACGCCGCTCCTCTTTTCCATGGACATGCAGACCACTTACACGCTCCAGTCCAACACGGAGATTACTTTCGGCCGCCTCCTCTGCATGCAGGCGTTTGAGGAGGGATACGGCATCCCCTGCCACTCTTACGGCACCGGCACGGACAGCATGACGCTGGACGGGCAGAATATGATCGAGCGCACATCCCTCATCCACATGATGGCTATGTCGGATGCCAGCGTCCTGGGCGGCGCCGGACAGATGGAGACCGCAAAAACCATCAACCCGCTGGCACTGATCATTGACAATGAGATTTTCGGTATCGCCAGACGGTTCCGGGCAGGTCTCTCCGTCGATGATGAGACAATGGACTTTGAGGAGCTTTTAGAGGGCGACGACGGGGACGGTTATCTCATGAGCGACCACACGCTGGATCACTTCCACGACGCTCACCGTCCGGAGCTTTTTTACAAAGGATTTTTGCACGGGAAAAACGACGAGGAAAAGACGATTCTGGACCGTGCGAGGGAAAAATATGCTGTGCTTATGGAAAAAGAAATTCCTCATATGCTGAATACTGAGACGGAAAATAAGCTTCATGACATCGTGTGGAAGGCAGCGGAAGAGCTGTCATGAACAGCGTAAAATACAGATAAAATATTGTCCGCCTCCTGAAAACAACATCCTTTGGAACAGGAAAAGGTCTCATCACGCAGTGATTTCTAATGAACTTTTCCCCGTAACTGTAAAGGCACTGAACCGTTACATATTCTGAAATATACCAGAGATTGCTGAAAAAACGGAGGGAATAGCCTCATGAAAATTACGAAAACAGAAAAAATCTGGCTGGCCGCAGTCATCATCTTTTATATCTGTTACAACCTGCCGTTTGTCCCGCCCTATGGCCTTGCAAAGGCGACTTTGATCCACGCGCTGATCACACTGGTCCCGCTCTGGATTGCCATTTATGTCGGACTGGTGAAGGTCTGCCGTATCTACCGGATCCGCGACCAAAAGACACCAGGCGATCCGGGAACATCTTCACTGGAATCTGCAGGCAGTAAGTGCAACTCTGACATGAAATCAGATACATCCGGCAAATAGGAGGACACCGCCATGCTGACAAGTTCCGCCATATGGATCGCATTTATACTCTATCTGGCATTTTTGCTGATCGTCGCCCTTGTGGAAAATATCCGCTCCAAACAGAAAAGCGCCCGGGGCTTTGCCACAGCAGGCGGCAGCATCAAATGGCCGTTCCTGGTCATGACCTACCTGGCTTCCCTCATGAGCACCTGGGTCTTTTTTGCAGGCCCCGGCGCCTACTACCGGGGCGGCATCGGATACTGGGCGTCCGAGCTGAGCTACATCTGCCTTTTTCCCATTATCGTCCACTTTGTCATGAACAAGGTCTGGATCACCAACAGTTCCCGGCATTACACGACTCCCGCAGACTTTTACTATGACCGTTTTAAAAGTCCTCTCCTTCGTGTGATTCTGGCGCTGATTTTCCTGAGCGCATCCTTTCCGTACATTGCCAGCGTGCTGATTGCCATCTCCAAAGCGGCGGAAATTGCTACCGGAGGCGCGATCGCTTATCAGCAGGTAGTGATCGTGGTGGGCGTCGTCATCATCGCCTACGTCATGATCGGCGGCTTAAAATCCATCGCCCTGACCGACACCATCCAGGGACTTGCCTACATTTCCATTCTCTGGATCATCGTCATCGCCTGCCTGTACTGTGCGTTTGGCGGATCCCTGCCCGCAGCGTTCCGCACCATCTGGGAAAATACAAACGAATGGTTTTCCTACCCCGGTCCGGACGGATGGGTGCCCTACAGCGCGCGCTTCGGCTATCCGTTCAGCTGTGCGATCGGATGGACTGTCATGCTGCCACACGTATTTATCCGCTCCGGCTACTCCGGCTCTGATCTGCATACACAGCGAAAGCTAATGTTTCTGACCCCGATCCTTCAGGCCTTTGTCTGGACCGGCACGATGCTCATCGGCATGGTCAGCATCGCTCTGCTGCCGGGTCTTTCCACTGATGAGACGGAGTATATCATCCCATATCTGATACAGAATATTATCAACCAGATCCATCCGAACCTGGCCGTAATACTGATGATATTCTTTTTCGTCGGCGCGATTGCCGTGGGTATCTCCACCGCAGATTCATTTCTCCTGGTCACCGGATCCATCATCTCGGAAGATCTACTGCACCATACACTCGGCATCAAAATGGATGAGAAAAAGCAGCTCCTGTCCGTCCGCCTGGTCATCCTGGCAGTCGGCATTGTCAGCATCATTTTCGCCATCAATCCGCCGGATCTGATCTACACACTGATTATGTTCGCCATCGCCATCGTCATGCCCCTCTTCCCCATCCTGGTGCTGGGCATCTACTGGAAGCGCGCCACCAGACAGGCAGCGGTTGTCTCCGCCATTGTGGGAACAGTTCTGGTACTTATGACATACTTCGTCTGGAACCTGGGCGGATCCTGGTACGGCGCCTTCGGTTTTGCGGGATCGCTGGTCTGCATGATTGTGGTAAGTCTCGTCACAAAACAGGATCCGGAAGACTCCCGGGAATTCTATGAAGCGTTGGAGGGCGGGGAAGAGAAATTCTATGCTAAATATTGAAACAATCTGCTGCAATCTATTTATGGGGTTAGATACTTTACAGTCAGTAAGGTTCTTTCCCCGATTGCTGCTTAGGCTGTTAAAATGGTGGATGACCGGTATATCGGCTTCCGGAATTTCTCCATTGCATGAAACTATTTTTTTGCTATTAGCGTTTCTCAGGTCAATTCTCCGCAAACAATACGATTCTGAAACGTTTTCATTATTTCCTGGTTAATTTATTCCCTAT
>JAJBTR010000102.1 GCA_020860745.1 Lachnospiraceae bacterium
ATTTCTGTTTCACCAACAACACCCGGAAATATTACAACTTATACAATGAATCCTACTCTTCCAGTTCACTCTCGATCAGATCGACCGAGACGAGCGTCGATACGCCTTTCTCCTGCATCGTGATTCCATACAGCCGGTCCGCCGCGATCATCGTACCCCTCCGGTGCGTGATGACGATAAACTGCGTGTGCTTCGTCAACTTATGTAAATACCCCGCATACCGGTCCACGTTGGAATCGTCCAGAGCCGCCTCAATCTCATCCAGCAGACAGAACGGCGACGGTTTCAGATTCTGTATCGCGAAGAGCAGTGCGATGGCCGTCAACGCTTTCTCTCCGCCGGAGAGCTGCATCATATTCTGCAGTTTCTTCCCGGGCGGCTGAGCGATAATACGAACGCCGCACTCGAGAATGTCCTTGTCATCATCCCGCATGTCAAGCTCCAGCGTGCCCTTGCCTCCGCCGAAAAGCTCCCGGAATGCCTTATTAAATTCTACCTGAATGTCGGCAAACTTCTCCGCGAACTGCTTTTTCATCCCATCATCCAGATCAGCAATAATATCCTCCAGCGTTTTCTCCGCCTGCTGCAGATCCTCATGCTGCGCTTTCAGGAAAGTGTAACGCTCGGAAACGGACTTGTACTCTTCAATGGCATTGACATTGACATTACCCAACTTGCGGATCTCTTCCTTCACACCGGCAATCCTCTTTTTCAGGTCTGCGATGCTGAGAGTTTTCTTTCTCGCACCAGGGGCATGTCTTTCCCGGCTCTCCGCATCAAAGGCGTTTACCAATTCTCCAACTTCCTGGCCGAGCTGATTCGCGGCGTCAGCCGAATCCCCGCCGCCGGAAGCTTCCGCTTTCGCGCTGCCAATCAATTCTGCCGGATCCGCCCCATCGATAGCTCTCTCTCCGACAACAAATTTCTCCGGATCCGCCCCGTCAGAGTCTCTCTCAACAACCAGTTTTTCCGTAACCTTACCATCGAAGCCTCTCTCAACGACAGGCAATTTCTCCGGATCCGCCCCATCGGAAGTTCTCTCCCTCGCACCGGCAGACAATTCTGCCGGATCTGCCACATCAGAAGCATACCCGCACACGACAGGAATCGGCGTCCTTATCTTCATCGCCTCGTGAAGTGTCAGCTCGTACTCCTGCCACATATGCTCTGTCTGCGTCTCCCGGGTGTGCTCCAGCTTCTCCCACTGGTCATTTAAGCGGAACAATTCCTTATCCAGGCGGCTCAGTTCTCCGGAGAGCTCTTCCCGTCGATCAAAAAAGCCCTTGTGCTCACGGGCCATAGACTCCTTGTCCGCCGTGCATTGTTCCAGCTCTGCGGAGAGGGATTCCCTGCGCACGGACGCCTCCCCGGACGCGCGGGTCATCTCCTCGATTTCCCGGTTTCTGGCTTCGATTTCCTGTCCGCTGTTGGAAGCGTTCAGCAGCACTTCCTGCTGCTTCTGGTGAAGGCTTAAGATTTCCTCCGCCACACGCTGAATATTTTCCCTGGAAAAATCTGCTTTCTGCTGCAGCTGCGCAATCTCGACAGTGACATCAGAAATCTGAGCCTGCACAGCGTCAATCTCCGTCTGAATCTGTTCCAGTTCGCCTGCCAGCACCTCTCCTTTTGCCGTAATATCCGCCTCCCGCTCCCGGGAAAGCTTCACGCGGAGCAGCACCTGCTGCCGGTCGGACTCCGCCTCGCTCTTCTCATCTTCCAGCTTCTGAATTTCCTGCAGCAGATTTGCGAAAAACGTCTCCTGCTGCGCCTGTTCGTCCTGCAGATGATCTACTTCCACCTGCAGAGTATTCTGCCTGAGATAAAGGTCCTGCAAGGAACCCTGAAGCTCCTCAAAATCATCCTTCAGCAATTCGTCCGCTGTCCGGACATTCTCCAGGCGTTCCTGTATCTTTTTCCCTTCCTCTCCGTGCTCACGGATAGCTTTTTCCAGGGAGGCAATCTCACGGTTCCGCCCAAGCAGGTTGCTGTTGCTGCGGAACGCGCCGCCGGTCATGGAACCGCCCGGCTGCAGTGACTCTCCTTCCAGCGTGACAATGCGCAGAGAATAGCGGAACTTTTTCTCGATGGCGATGGCGTGGTCAATCGTGTCCGCCACCAGCACGCGCCCCAGCAGATACCCGGCCACGCCGCGGTACTTCTCATCTGTCTTTACCAGAGTATCTGCCATGCCGAGGACGCCCTGCTCGTGAAGCGCTTTTCTTGCCGGCACATTCTCCGGCGCTGATACGCTGGTCAACGGGAGAAAGGTGGCCCGTCCATATTTATTCTGCTTCAAATAGGCGATCATCTGCTTCGCCGTACTCTCATTATCTGTGACAATATTCTGAATGCTGCCGCCCAGCGCGGTCTCAATCGCGGTCTCATACCGCTTGTCCACCTTAATCAGATCGGCAACCACGCCGTGAATCCCCGGCGTATCCGACCGCCGCTCCATCACCCGTCGGATGCTGTTGCCGTACCCGTCATAGCGCTCCGCGATATTCTTTAACGATTCCAGGCGGGAAGACTCGCGGATGGTCTGCTGCCGGAGCTCATCATAGGTTTTTGAGAGCTCTTCCGCCTGCTGCCGCCACTTCCGCCGCTTCTGATCCACCTCAATTTTTTTCTTTTCCATGCGGAGGATTTTTTCATTCAGACTGTCAAGCTCCTCCTCCTGCTGATGCAGCTGCCCGGCCACATCCGTACCGGTGCTCTTCCGCTCCAGAAGCTGCTGATGCAGCTGTGCCTTGCGGATGTCCGCCTGCTCAATCATCGCAGCAAAACGCTGCTGACCGCCCTCGATGCCGGCTCTGGCATCCAGAAGAACGAGGATTTCACGCTTGCCGGCCTCAATCTGCCGCTCACAGTCAGCCGCTTTTTTCTGCAGTTCCTCCAGAGCCGCAGACAGCTGCTTCTTTTCTTCCTCTTTCCCGACAATCAGCTGGTCTGTCTCCGCCTTCTCATCGCTGTACTGCTGTCCGGTCTGCTGGCGTTTATCAATATCAGCCTCCAGCGCGTCCAGCCGTTCCCGGACATGGGATTCACTCTGCTCAATCGTGCGGATCTGCTCCTGCAGCACGTTAATCCGCCCTTCCAGCTTTTCTTTCTCTACATCCGTTTCGCCGATCTGGTTCTGCAGTTCTGTGATCCTCGCATCATTTTCCTGCATGCGGGCATCCAGCTCCTCATACTGCTGCCGGGTCTTCTCAAACTCCGCCGACGCCTCGCTCTGCTGATGCTCTGCGATCACCTGCGTTTCCCGGACAGACTCCTCCTCTTTTTCCAACCGCTCCATCTCCAGAAGGAAAAGATTGACTTCGCAGTTTTTCAATTCCTCCCGTTTCTTTAAATAGGTACGGGCGTGCTCCGACTGGCGTTCCAGAGGCCCGATCTGCCGCTCCAGCTCCGTCAGAATATCCGTGATACGGACCATGTTCTGCTGCTCGGCCTCCAGCTTTTTCATGGTCATCTGCTTGCGGCGCTTAAACTTTACGATACCCGCCGCCTCGTCAAAAAGCTCCCGGCGTTCCTCCGGTTTCCCGCTTAAAATCCGGTCAATCTGGCCCTGGCCGATAATGGAATACCCCTCTTTTCCGATACCGGTATCGTAAAATAACTCATGGATATCCTTCAGACGGCAGGCGGACCCGTTCAGCAGATACTCGCTCTCTCCGGAGCGGTAAACACGTCTGGCCACCGTCACCTCATTGTAATCCAGCGCCAGGGAGTGGTCGGAATTATCCAAAGTGATGGCTACATACGCAAAACTCACCGGCCTGCGGTTCTCCGTTCCGGCAAAAATCACATCCTGCATGCTGGAACTGCGCAGCTGCTTCACCTTCTGTTCACCCAGAACCCAGCGCACCGCATCGGCCACGTTGCTCTTACCGCTGCCGTTCGGCCCCACGATGCCGGTGATTCCGTTATGAAATTCCAGGACAATCTTATTTGCAAAAGATTTAAATCCCTGTATCTCAATGGACTTCAGATACATTCTTTCCTCCTAACCGCAGGATGGCACGATATGCCGCCTCCTGTTCCGCTGCCTTTTTGGTTCCCCCTGTTCCGCATCCCATTGCCGTGCCGCCGATGCGGGCTTCCATCCGATAGGACTTATTGTGGGCCGGACCGCTCTCCTCCACCAGTTCATAGACCAGACCGCCCAGATTCTGTCCCTGTACAATCTCCTGCAAAATTGTCTTACTATCATAAAAGAGCTGCATATGCTCCATATCATGCAACGCAAAACGATGAATAAATTCCTTTGCGGGTGCAAATCCGCCATCCAGATAAATCGCACCCATCACCGCCTCGAACGCATCCGAGAGAACCGATTTTCTCTCTCCCGCCGGTGTGTTCCTCTCCTTTACTCAGAAGAACATAATCGCCCAGGTGCAGCGCGCGGGTACAAAATGCCAGCGTCTGCTCACAGACAATGCTGGCCCGGACCCGGGTCAGTTCCCCCTCCGCCCACTCGGGGTGAAGCTGATACAGGTGCTCGCTGGTCACAATCTCCAGCACCGCATCCCCCAGGAATTCCAGCCGCTCATTATTATATAGTTTTTTCATATGGCGCTCGTTGGCATAGGAGCTGTGCGTCAGAGCCTGCCGCAGCAATCCTTCCTGCCGAAAGTGATACCCTATGATTTCCTGAAATTCCTGCAATTTATTCATAAACTGTGCCTTTCTTTTATGTCATAAACTCCGCCGTGCCCACTCGATAGCTATTCTATCAGCTTTGCATAAGTTCGATTACGGAAATCACAGATTTCCTACGTTGTATAAGTTCGATCACGGAAATCACAGATTTCCTATCTCACTTATATCTCACTTATATCTCACTTATATCTCACTTATCACTGTCCGGGCTTCGCCCTATGAAAACAACGTCTGCAAAAAGCGCCTGCCAGCAGTCGTTTTTTCTTCCATTATTTTCGCACGGCTCATTGCCTGCGCTCATAAATCACAAGGCTGCCGCAACCGGGCAGCAGCCTTGTGTCATATTACGATTCTTCCTATAAGGAACTGTTCCGGATCAGCTCCGCCGCATCGCCGACGGTCCGGATCTGATCCGCTTCTTCCGCAGGAATTTCAATGTCGAACTCCTCTTCTAACTCGGAAATGATCTGGAATAAATCCAAAGAGTCAGCGTCGAGCTCTGCAAACGTCGTCTCCTCCGAAATATCATCCGGCTCCACATCCAATGCCTCTGCTATGATACTCTGAATCTTCTCAAATTCCATGCCATCCGCCCCTCCTTCCCTATCGTATTTTCGGCTGTTTCACGCCTGTTGTTCGATATTCCGTCAATCAGTTCACCAGCACTGTTGCTGCTGAAGCACCTGATTACTCACACTGATAAATCTAACCCGGATAAACCGGAATAGAAATTTTGCCATTCTGCGCAAAAAATCGTTTGTAAGCGCCTAATCGTTCTTTCCGTCCTTCCCGGAAATATGCTCCGCTATTTTTTCATTAATTCCCTGCTGTTTAAATGTCACACACTGAATCACGGAGTTCCTCACATCCGTCGCTTTCGCGCTCCCGTGCGTCTTGACCACAAGTCCGCGACATCCTAAAAGAGGCGCTCCGCCGTATTCGGAAGCATCAAAAGACTTTAAGGTCTGCTTCAGCGCAGGCTTAATCAGCAACGCGCCGATCTTTGTCCGCAGGGAGGACATCATGCTCTCCTTAACTTTCGATATAAGAGTAGAAGCCACGCCCTCATAAAGCTTTAAGACAATATTTCCGGCAAAGGCTTCGCAGACTATCACATCCGCCCCTCCGTGGGGAATCTCTCTCGCCTCAATACTTCCCACAAAGTTAATCCCCGGACATGCTTTGAGCAGAGGATAGGTCTCCTTCACCAGAGCGTTGCCCTTTTCCTCCTCCGCACCGATATTCAAAATAGCCACACGCGGATTTCTGACACCGATCACATTCTCCATGTAAACATATCCCATCTGGGCAAACTGCACCAGATGCGTCGGACGGGCATCTACGTTTCCGCCCGCGTCCAGCAGAAGGGCAACGCCGTTCTCCGTCGGAATCAGCGGCGCCATCGCCGGCCGCTCTACGCCCTTGATCCGGCCCACGACTGTCTGTCCGCCTACCAGAATCGCGCCGGAGTTTCCGGCGGATACGATCGCGTCCGCCTCTCCGCGCTTCACCATATTCATACCGACTACCATGGAGGACTGTTTCTTCCTGCTGATGGCGTGAACCGGCGGCTCCGCCGTCTCAATCACATCCTCACAGTGCACAACCTCCACCTGTCCGGCATCGTATGTATACTTGTCCATCTCCGGACGAATCAATTCCTCCCGGCCGGTTAAAATCACCTGGATATCTTTACGGGAATTAGCCGCCATGACCGCGCCTTTTACGATCTCTCCCGGCGCGTTGTCTCCGCCCATCGCATCTACCACTACACGGACTGTCTCTGCCATTTCATAGCCCTCCGTCCTTTTATCATCTGAAATCCTTCCTGACGATGATACCACGGATTGCAACGTAAAAATCACTTATCTCACAATCCTCAACCATCATAATACTACAACAATACCAACCATAAATCAACCGTAACTGTTCCGTACTTCACAGTTACGAGGAAAAGTCCATTTAAAATCTAGTTACAATCTACCTGCTCCGCCGGTATACCTGCCCTTTTTTGATTACAACCTCCGGTTCAAACGCCTCATCGAGAATCAGAAGATCCGCCTGATATCCCTCTGCGATCGTTCCGAGGCAGGCATCCGCGCCGATGACCGCAGCCGGCACCGATGTCGCATACCGGACCGCCTGCTCCGCCGGAAGCCCGAAACGGATCACATTGCGGACAGCATCCGCCAGCGTGATGGAGGATCCCGCCAGCGTTCCGTCCGCCAACGTCGCTTTTCTGTCGTTTACAAACACTGCCTGTCCGCCCAGCGTATACTCTCCGTCCGGCATTCCGGCACAGCGCATGGAATCCGAAATGAGCGTGATGTTCCCGGGGAACAACCGCTCCGCCATGCGGATCACCGCCGGGTGAATGTGAAGCCCGTCGCAGATCAGTTCCACCGTGGCACCCGCCTCACAGGCCGCTCCGATGATACCGGGATTCCTGTGATGCAGCCCGTTCATACCATTAAAAAGGTGGGTCACATGAGAAGCGCCGGCCGCAAACGCTCCTGCCGCCGTCTCATAATCCGCTGCGGAATGCCCCAGAGATACGGTACAGAGCCGGGAAGCTTCACGGATAAAAGAAAAATCCGCGTCCTCCTCCGGCGCCACTGTCACCATGCGAACCCGGCCGCCCGAAGCGTCATGTAACCGCCGGAGCATTTCCATATCCGGCTTCCGCAGGTGTTCCCCCGCCTGCGCGCCTTTTTTTTCAGCGGACAGAAACGGTCCTTCCAGGTGGACACCCAGACAGGAAGCATACAGCCCGTCCAGTGTATTCTCCTGCTCCGCATAAGAGCGGATTGCACGCATTGCTCCCAGAAGTTCCTGCTCCGGGAGTGTCATTGTCGTCGGACACCAGGAAGTGACGCCGCGGGAGGCATAAAAAGCCGCCATCCGCGGGATTCCCTCCGCGTCGCCATCACTGGCATCCGCATTCACCGCCCCGTGGGAATGAATATCAATCAGACCGGGAATGACATATTTTCCGGAAGCATCAATGACTTCCTGATGTAACGCTTTCTGTCCCTGATCATCCGAAATCTCATTTCGATCATCCGGTTCCTGTGATGCAACCAGAAGAAAGTTCTTTGAGGGGTTCTTATTCTCCGCATTTTCTGGCGCAGCATCTCCCATCCTGATTTCACGAATAATTTCATCACAGACCAGATTGGCTCTGCAAAATTTTTTATCCCGCACAAATACAGTTCCGTTTTTTATAAGCATACTGATTTTCCTTTTTCAAACTGCCTCTGAAGTATCTCACGATATCCTCCGGCTTGTCCGGAACACCTTTTATTCTTTGCATAATTCACTCGACAACAATCTTATCCGGCGCCGGTTAATACTCCTGACATCATCCCAGCAAATCCCCGCATTCCGCCAGCGCGGCCTCATCCGCCACAACCACCACGTCATTGTGAAGCTGCAGGATAGACGCCGGAACCGCCGGTGTGATCGGTCCGAAGAAAGCTTCCCTGACAATCTGCGCTTTCTCTTCACCGGAGACCACTACCAGAATCTTGTGGGCGCTCATGATTGTCTTGATCCCCATCGTGTACGCCTGCCGCGGGACATCCTTTTCCGAGAGGAAAAACCGCATGTTTGCCTTGATCGTCCGCTCTGTCAGATTCACACAGTGCGTCTGCTTTTCAAAGGCAATCCCCGGCTCGTTAAATCCGATGTGCCCATTGTGTCCCAGCCCGAGAAGCTGCAGGTCCACGCCGCCCATGGACTGAATAATGGCATTGTAATCCTCGCAGGCTTTCTCGCTGTCCAGTTCCATCCCGTCCGGCAAAAATGTCCGGGACTTATCAATATTGACATGATCAAAAAGGTTTTCATTCATAAAATAATAGTAGCTCTGCTCGTCATCGCGGGAAAGTCCGCGATACTCATCCAGATTCACCGTGGAAACCCGGGAAAAATCCAGATCTCCCTTGCGGTACCACTCTACCAGCTGCTTGTAGGCGCCGATCGGCGTGGAGCCGGTCGCCAGACCCAGCACGCAGTCCGGCTTCATGATAATCTGTGCAGAGATAATGTTCGCAGCCTTGCGGCTCATGTCATTGTAATCCTTTGCTTTTACGATATGCATAACCTATTCCTCCCATACAGTAATGTAAAATTCCGTCACACAGGCAGCAGTACAACACCCCGGCATGCAATCTCTTCAATCGAGTAGGAGGCGGCTTTTGCCTCATACCCGCCGCGCGGGGTACGGACAGCACAGCTGTCATATTCCTTACGCACCCCTGCGCA
>JAJBTR010000423.1 GCA_020860745.1 Lachnospiraceae bacterium
TAAAAATAACCCGGAAGAAAACACTGCCAGCGACATTCAGAAAAGCCTGCATATCAATAAGGGATACGTTTCCCAGATAGTGAAGGGTCTTTCCGAAAAAGGCTACCTGACAGTAACTGCTGATGAAAACGACCACCGGTACATGCATTATACGGTCACGGATAAAACACATGACATCACCGACGCGCACCAGAAAATCTGGGACACACTTGGAACCCGGGTTTTTAAAGGTATTTCCCCGGAAGACCGGGAGATATTTGACCGGGTTACGATCACAATCTGTAAAAACATCGATGAAATGACGAACGAAAAACCCGCTATCATATTAGACAGATGATTTTCTGTATGACTGGCTCCTCAAACTATTTTGAATCGTTCTATCCGGAAAACCGGCAGACACATAGTCCGTCATTCATCGGCTTACTTTATTGTATGAAGAAAAAGGAGTATCTATGCTGCAATTAAAGAATATCTCAAAGGAATATGTCACCGGCGACCTGGTGCAGACCGCATTGGACGATGTCAGCCTGAACTTCCGCGACAATGAATTTGTGGCGATCTTAGGTCCATCCGGTTCCGGCAAGACCACCCTGCTCAATATCATCGGCGGTCTGGACCACTACGACGACGGCGACCTGATCATCAACGGAATTTCCACAAAAAAATACTCTGACCGGGACTGGGATTCTTACCGCAACCACACCATCGGATTTGTCTTCCAGAGTTACAACCTGATTCCGCATCAAACTGTTCTCTCCAACGTAGAACTGGCTCTGACGATCTCCGGCATTTCCAAAGCTGAAAGGCGGAAACGCGCAAAAGAAGCCCTGGAGGAAGTAGGGCTCGGAGACCAGCTCCACAAACGCCCGAATCAGATGTCAGGCGGACAGATGCAGCGCGTCGCCATCGCGCGGGCACTGATTAATAATCCGGACATTCTGCTGGCGGACGAGCCGACCGGCGCTCTGGATTCAGAGACAAGCATTCAGGTAATGAATCTCCTGAAAGAGGTTGCCAAAAACCGCATGGTCATCATGGTAACCCACAATCCGGAGCTGGCCGAACAGTACGCGACACGGATTGTCCGCCTGACAGACGGTCATATCATCGATGATACAGACCCCTTCACGGTAGATGAAACCGAACTGACGCCGCCCACACATAAAAACATGGGGCACTCCTCCATGTCGCTCCTGACCTCCCTGGGACTTTCCTTTAACAACCTTGGGACTAAGAGAGGGCGAACGTTCCTTACCGCTTTTGCCGGTTCCATCGGCATCATCGGCATCGGTCTGGTGCTTTCCGTTTCGGCCGGCGTCAATGACTATATTAATATGCTGGAAGAAGAAACCATGTCGGAGTATCCGATTCAGGTAACCAGTTCCGGCCTGGATATTACATCCATGTTTTCTTCCCTCACCGCTTCCTCCGACACAGAAACGGATGAGGACGGCATTTCCGTTGTTGAAATGATTTCCTCCGTTTTTTCCATGCTCGACTCTAACGATCTGGCATCGTTTAAAGAATATCTGGAAAGCGGAGAAAGCGATATCTACGAATACTCAAAGGCAATTGAATATATCTACGAGACAGAACCGCAGATTTATCTTCAGAGTGACGACACGATTCATCAGGTCAATCCGGAATCAACGCTCTCCAGCGGTATGGGTTTAAGTTCCACTCTCATGAGCATGATGTCCTCCTATATGAGTATCAATGTCTTCTTCGAGATGCCGGAGAACGAAGATCTTTATCAGGATTCCTATGAAATCAAAGCCGGCCGGTGGCCGGAAAGCTACGACGAATGTGTCCTGGTACTCTCATCCGACGGAAGCGTCAGCGATTATATGGTATATTCCCTCGGGCTTCGGGATTATGAGGAATATGAGCAGATGATAGAGGAGGCAGCGGACGGCAAAAGCATCGACATGGTAGAATACCTGGATACCTATGACTACGATGAGGTTCTGGGAATGTCCTACAAGCTTGTCAGCGCGGCGGACTATTATGAGTACGACAGCGAATACGAAGTATGGACAGACAAAACCGATAACGAGGAATATATGCGCCAGCTGGTGGAAAACGGTGAGGATATCACTATTGTCGGCGTCGTCCAGCCACTGGAAGACGCAGCGGCAGCGGCACTGTCAGAGGGAATCAACTACACGCCGGCGCTCATCGAACACGTGGCTGAGCTTGCAGCGGATAGCGAAATCGTAAAAGATCAGCTTGCCAATCCGGATATCAATGTATTTACCGGGGAGGAATTCGGGGATGACGCGGAATTTGATCTGGAATCCGTCTTTTCCGTGGATGAGGATGCTTTATCTGACCTCATCGATACAGACATGCTGAGCGATGTATTTTCCGGATCAACAGACCTGTCGTCCTCCTTAGACCTCAGTTCCATGGATCTCTCCGGTCTCCTTGACACAGACAGTATGAGTCTTGATCTCTCCGACATCGATATGAATATGGATTTGTCGGACCTGGATTTGTCTGCCCTGCTGGCAGGTGTAAGTGTAAGCGATATTTTCAATGCATCCGAAGAAGATGTGAATGAACTGGCCAGTGATCTGCTGGCGGGATATGAGTCCTACGCGGCTGCCAACTCCGCCACCTCCTACACAGACCTGACGGATAGTTTTTCCGCTTACTTAAACAGTAGTGAAGCACAGTCCATCCTTTCCTCCGCCATGTCGTCAATAATGCAGGACGCGATCAGCAGTTCCATTACAAACGACAGCGTCAAAGAACTTTTGGATGAGATAGAGGCCGCGGGAAGCACAGATGCCTCTTCCGTGCTGACAGAATGGCTCACGGAAACCATGAGTGGAGTCACCATCAGCTCCGACCAGTTGGCCTCCGTCACAAATCAGCTGATAGCAGGTTACTCATCCTATGCATCCGCCAATAACCTGGCATCCGCTCAGAGTCTCAGTGATGATTTTGCAGCATATCTTGCAACAGACGCCGCCACACAGACACTGACCACAGGAATCATGGATATGCTGGACACGGATGCCCTGGAAGCAATCATTGGTTCCGCCCTGGAAAGCTACATGTCATCTTATATGGAAGAGATGTCTGCAGCGATCAGCAGTTCCATTTCTTCCCAGATGTCAGCTGCCATGGACGGCCTCACCGCACAGCTGACGAGCGCTATCACCTCCTCCATGGAGGATATGATGAGTGACCTCTCGGACGAACTCGCCGATTCCATGAGCTTTGATGCGGATTCCATCATGGAGTCCCTCTCAGTAAACATGGACACGGATGTCCTGCTGGAACTCATGACCTCCATGAGCACGGCCTCCAGCGCCAGCTACGAAGATAACCTGGCATCGCTGGGATATGTAGATTTTGACAACCCCACGAAAATCGATATCTACCCGAAAGATTTTGAGAGCAAGGATGGAGTTGTCGCTATTATTGATAACTACAACACGCAAATGCAGAGTGCCGGGGAAGAAGAAAAACAGATTACCTACACTGACCTGGTAGGTACCATGATGTCCACAGTGACAACTATTATCAACCTGGTTTCCTATGTGCTGATCGCGTTTGTATCGATATCCCTGATTGTATCATCCATTATGATCGGTATCATTACCTATATCTCCGTATTGGAACGCACCAGAGAAATCGGCATCCTGCGTGCCATCGGCGCCTCAAAGCGGAATATCGCGTCAATCTTTAACTCAGAGACCTTCATCGTAGGACTGTGCTCCGGCCTGCTGGGCGTAGGTATCGCACTGCTGCTCCTCATCCCGATCAACATGGTGGTGCACAACTTTGTCCAGGACGACGCTGCACGTGCATATCTTCCGACATCCTACTGTATACTCCTGGTAGTCCTGAGTGTGGTTCTGACCCTGATTGGCGGACTGATTCCCTCAAGGAAAGCGTCAAAGATGGATCCTGTGACAGCACTCCGGTCAGAATAAAAATCTTATCTATCCTCAAATCACCGGAGGGAGACTCATCTGAGTCTCCCTCTTTCCATGGAACCTGTTCTGTTCTTTTGTCCGTTTATAAGACAAACTCTTTTTTCTGTCCTGAAACTTTCTATAAAATGAAGTGTCGCATTGCGACACTTCGCGCGCGAGCGGTTAATGCTTGACAACATCAATCACTTTTCTATGATATAAGAAGTTTCGCGAACGCATGCACAATCTTTGCCGTCATCCCCCAGATCGTATAATCCCCATACTGGTAGAACAGAATCTCCTCCCGCCGCTCCCGCCAGCCGTACTCCCGTCCGCCGTGAATGCGCTCGAAAGGGAATCCTTCCTCCGGAATCACCTTCATCGTGGTGTGATAAGTTTCCGGCTTTGTGTTCAGGAAAAAATCAAGAGGCACGCGAAACACCTGCTCCACCTCATCGGTGCTGAATGTTCCCTCATATTCCTTCAAAATGACGGCATATGGATACACATACAGGCGGCCTGTACCGCCTCCGAAGAGATCCATAAGCCCCAGCACCTCCATTTGTCCCGGGCGGACCAACAGTTCCTCGCACATCTCGCGCAAAGCAGCCTCCCGTGTGGTCTCGCCCTCCTCCACCGAGCCGCCGGGCAGGCAGATATCCCCCGGCTGGCTGGCAACAGACGCCGAACGCACCTCAAACAGAATCTCATACCCATCCGCCGTTTCCAGCAGAGGAATGCAGACCGCCGCTTTTCTGCTCTCCGGCAGACCGATCACAGTTGCTTTATGTTGTCTCAGAAAATTCAGGTCATATTTCATTTCGATCTTTTTCCATTCCTTTTCACTCGTTCCGGAACAATATAGATCAGTTCATTCATCGATTTCTTTCATAAAAATAGGTTGCAAAAAAGATTACCGACGCAATCACCACGATCATCGGTCCCGTCGCCGTATTCGTATAATAAGAAATCACCAACCCCAGTATGCCCGAAAATACGGAAAAAATAATGGTGAACAGATGATATTCCCGAACATTCTCCGAGATATTCCGCGAGGATGCCGCCGGAAGAATCAGCAGCGCATTGATCAGCAGGATACCGACCCATTTGATAGACAGTATCACCACCAGCGCAATAAACACAGAAAACAGATTTTCAATGCCGGCAATCTTAAACTGCCTGCTTTTTGCCAGGGTCCGGTGCAGGCTGATAGCCTGAAGACGGTTGTAACAGAGAACCCAGAACACTATGGTCGCGGCAAAAATCAGGAACAGATAGATGATTTCCCTCTTCGTGATGCTCAAGACGTCGCCGAGCAACAAACTGGAATACTTACTGAAATTCCCGCCGCGGGACAGAATCGCCAGTCCGACCGCAATGCAGCAGGACGAAAATACGGAAATGATCGTGTCTGTCGACGCCGTGCTCTTACTCTTGATCCAGTTCAGTAAGAGGGCAAAGGCAATCCCAAAAATCACCATAGACAGCGTGGTATCCCCGATCCCGCAGATCACGCCAACCGCGATGCCGGTCAGAGCGGAATGCCCCAGAGCATCCGAAAAAAACGCCATCTTGTTATTCACAATCATCGTTCCCAGAATACCAAAAAGCGGCGTGATGACCAGTATGGCGATAAAGGCATATTTCATAAAATCATATTGAAATAATGTCATTGACGCTTGTAAACTCCTTTTTGTTAATACTGCTGCATTTTCCGGACATTCTTATATCATCCGGTTTTAGCGCCGCTTTTCTATCATCACTTTTTCCTCACTTCAGATACTTCGTCTGAATAATAATCACCGCAATCAGCAGCAGTATCATTCCAGTGACGCGGTGCGACGCTCCGTCCGGCAGCTTATTCGCCATCTTAGACGAATGATAGGCAAAGAAAAAGGTAAAAATGATACAAAGCACAAGGGCAAATATATTCTGCGGCGACTCAATGACAAAATGGGATACCGCGCCGGTAAATGCGGTGAACGTCATGATAAACACACTCGTTCCCACCGCCACTTTCAGCTCATATCCCATAATGATTGTCAGGACAAACAGCATCATCATGCCGCCGCCTGCCCCTAATAATCCGCATATGACGCCGACAATGCCGCCCGCTGCCATAATCTGCAGATTCTTTTTCGGTTCCGGTATCAGCTTCTGCAGCTTTGTAGCGTCATTATTCGGCTTCACAATAAACTGAATACCCAGAAACAGCGTCATGCAGATGGAGAACAGACTCATCGTGCCATTATCCACAACACTGGAAACCTTGCTCCCGATAATGGTAAAGCCAAGGACAAAAACCATCATCAGCACACTGTCTTTGATGTTGATATTCTTGTTTTTTCCATATGTATAGGCTGACATGCCGCTGGCGAGCACATCGCTGGCCAGGGCAATGCCCACCGCCTCATAGGTGGGCATCCCCAGAAATGTGGCCAGCATCGGTGAAATCACCGTGGCCGCACTCATACCGGCAAACCCCGTTCCGATTCCTGCACCGGCGCCGGCCAGAATACAGACCAGAATCGTTTTAAATATTGTATTCATAGTTCACTGTTCCTGTCGTTGCTGCTCAAAAACCTCCTCATACGCACCAAAGGAGCTAATTTCCCACTGTTTGTTACAATTCATTGTTCCCACCTCACATGCACCAAAGCAACCGTTTCACGTCTGGCACTGCAGAAAACACTTCTCCTTTTTTGTTTACATATTTGCTATACGGGCACGGATGTAATGAATAATCTCCTCTGCGGTACCCTCAACACCCAGATGAGAACCGTTCATAACCAGATCATAATATCTGGAATCACCCCACTTATGATCCGAATAGCGGTTGTGATACACTCTCTTCTTCCGGTCGATCCTCACCTGCTCGGATCTGGCTTTTTCCTCATCCAGTGAGCGGTCCTCCATAATCCGTTTCACCTTATAATCCACATCTCCTGTAATAAAGATGGAAATGAGATTGGGGAACTCCCGCAACACCGTCTCCGCGCAACGCCCTACAATGATAAAGCTTTCCCCCGACTTCGCCTTGTCCCGGATCCACTCAAACTGACGCTCGATCAGAATCTCCTCCATGGAATTCGTATGTTTTCCGACGGTGCGGGTCAGCAGACGGTTACGCGGTCTCTCGTCATACTGTTTTAACTCATCCACATCCATATCCATCTGATCCGCAATCTCCTGAAGCAGAGAGCGGTCATACATCGGCACGCCAAGCTCTTTTGCAATGCGCATTGCAATATCATGGCCGCCGCTGCCATATTCGCGGCTGATCGAAATAATCACCTGTTTTTCCATGCAAACACCCTCCTCCTAACAATAACGAACAAATATCAATATCATAGAAATCGCAACCACCATCACCGTAGCCGGAGCGGACGCTTTACAGTAACGACCCCAGCCGATCGCATATCCGTTCTTCGCCGCAACCGATGTACCGACAACATTTGCGGAAGCGCCGATCGGCGTCGCACTGCCGCCGACATCCGTACCCATAGCCAGCGTCCAGGCCAGTGTAGAAAGCGGTACGCCCTGGGTCTCCGCGAGGCTCTGGATAATCGGAATCATCGTCGCCGCAAACGGAATGTTATCCACAAACGCACTGGCAATGCCGGAAATCCAGATTACGATTACCACCATCAAAATCAGGCTGCCCTGGCTGACACTGCCGATCAGGTTTGCGATGGCAAGCAGAATCTCCGTCTCCTCCAGACCTCCCACAACGATAAACAAGCCAACAAAAAACAGCAGCGTCTTGTAATCCGCCTTTTTTAACAGTTCCGGTGCGCTCTTTCCGGAAACCAGAAGCGTCACCACTGCAATCACGGTACCGATAAAGGCAACCGTCAGACCGGTCTGCGCGTGCGTCACAAGCATCACGATCGCAGCAATAAAAATCACACAGCTGATGGCAAAATCTCTGCGGTTTACAATCGCCTCCCCGGGTGTCGGTATGCTGGAGTAATCCACCGGCTCCGATGAATCAACCGCAAACTCTTTCCGGAATACAAAATAGAAATAAATCACTACAAAAATCAGACAGATTCCCGCAATCACACCTGTATTCGTGAGGAAATCCATAAACGTATAATGCAGAGACGTTCCGATAATGATGTTTGGCGGGTCTCCGCACATCGTAGCAGAGCCGCCCAGGTTGGCGCAGAAAATCTCTGACAGGATCATCGGCACCGGGTTAAATTTCAACAGCTTCGCCAGTTCGAGCGTAACCGCCGCCAGGAACAGAATCACAGTGATACTGTCGATAAACATCGCAAGCAGGGCAGACATCACCATAAACGCGAGGAACAGACGAATCGGTTTATAGTGCACCACTTTGGCGAGCAGCATACAGAGCCAGCGGAAAAATCCGGCCTTTGCCATGCCCTCCACCATAACCATCATACCCGCGATAAAGATAATCGTCGCCCAGTTTACGCCGGAGGAAGACTCCTCCGCACTGCCCGCGGAATACCAGAATGCGACAGTAAAAATCTGACGCACGTTAATTGTGTTCCATATCGCAGAGACATCCCGCATCAGGATTCCGAACACAACGACAATCGTCGCCGCTCCGCATCCGAGTGTGACATACTGCCTCTCAATCTTATCCATGACGATCATCAGAAACATTGCAATAAAAATGATGACCGCCGCTATCTGTGCTGCTAACATAAAATACTTCCTTTCCTGCCTCCGTCAAAAGAAAAGCCGCACGGTATATCGCAAAATCTGTGATCCTGCACCGGCGCCTTTGAACGGATTGCTTTTCTGTCATGGTACTTATTGTATAATAGTATAGCCGTTTTTATAAAAAAAGCAAGTGTAAATTCCTCCCGGCCAGGGTTGTTTCACGAACTTTTTATCAAAGACAAAACCCCATGACAAGACATTATTCAATCCGTCAATCTTTATTTTTTCTTTTAAAATCATCAAGCA
>JAJBTR010000275.1 GCA_020860745.1 Lachnospiraceae bacterium
GCTGAACCGCTAGTGTGCGTGCTGTTATGATGCTTACCTGATATGGATGGCACGTTTCTAAATATGTTGGAAAACGGAGGACAGAAAATATGGGAATGACAATGGCGGAAAAAATCATTGCTGCCGCGGCCGGTGTTGACGAGGTAAAGGCCGGTGACATCCACACGGTGGAAGTAGACCAGCTGATGAGTAATGACGGAACTACGCATCTCACCATTGATATGTATCACAATAAATTAAAGCATCCGCATATCGCGGATGTCAGCAAGCTGGTCTGGATTGTGGATCACAATGTGCCCGCAGACAGCCCGAAAACGGCGGCGTCCCACAAAAAGATGCGGGATTTTGCGAAAGAGCACGGTATCACTTTTTATGAGGGAAAGGGTGTCTGTCATCAGATTATGATGGAGAATCATGTGCGGCCCGGAGAACTGATTTTCGGAGCGGACAGTCACACCTGCGCTTACGGTGCGCTCGGCGCGTTCGGAACCGGCGTGGGCTGCACGGATTATCTGTATGCCATGGTGACCGGCACTTCCTGGGTGCTTGTCCCGGAGACGATCCGCTTTTATCTCACGGGAAAGCTGCCGGAAGGTGTTTACGCCAGAGACCTGATTCTGACGATCATCGGGAGAATCGGAGCCAACGGCGCCAACTACAAGGCCATGGAATTCGTCGGTGAGGGGATGAAGACACTGACGATGAGCGATCGGATTGCCATCTGCAATCTCTGCGTGGAGGCGGGAGCCAAGACTGCGCTGATGGAAGTGGATGAGGTGGCCCTGGATTATCTGAGAGAGCGCGGCAGGGAACCTAAGTACATATTTAAGAGCGATGAGGACGCGGCTTTTGCGGAAGAATATGAGATTGACCTGAGTGCGATCACACCGGTGGTGGCGAAGCCCCATTTCGTGGATAATCTGGTCAATGCGAAAAAATGTGCCGGCGTAAAGATCGACGAGGCGTTCCTCGGCTCCTGCAACAACGGCAGAATCGAGGATCTCCGGGTGGGCGCAGAGATTATCAAAGGAAGAAAAGTGCATCCTCTGGTGCGGTTCCTTGTTGTACCGGCCAGCCAGGAGGTGTACGCGCAGGCATTGGAAGAGGGCCTGATTCAGACCTTTATGGAGGCCGGGGCTATCGTGATGAACGCTAACTGCAGCGTCTGCTGGGGAAGCTGTCAGGGTGTGATCGGTGAGGGAGAGACCCTGATCAGCACCGGCACACGCAACTTTAAGGGGCGCGTGGGCCATGCGGATTCCTTTGTGTATCTTGCCTCAGCGGCTACCGTGACGGCCTCTGCGATCAAAGGGGAAATTACGACGGCGGATATGCTATAAATTGTTACTATTCACAGAAAAAGGAGATTCTGCTATGGATAAATTTACAGGAAAAGTCTGGCTTCTCGGCGACGATATCGACACGGATATCATTATGCCGACGGAGTACCTTGCGTTAAAGACGGTGGAGGATATGAAGCCATACGCATTCTCGCCGCTTCGTCCGGAGCTGGCGGCGCAGATACAGCCCGGCGATATCATAGTGGCGGGGAAGAATTTCGGATGCGGGTCTTCCCGGGAGCAGGCGCCGGAGGTGATCAAGGCGCTCGGCATCCGCTGCGTCATCGCAAAATCTTATGCGCGGATTTTTTTCCGCAACTCCATCAACAACGGTCTGCTTCTGATTGAGAATTCCGATCTGCAGGCAGATATATCGGAGGGAGATGAGATCACCGTGACAGTGGGTGAGCAGATTTGTCTTGGTGAAAAGGCATACCCGATCGCGTCCCTGCCGGATAATCTGCTGGAAATTATCCAGGCGGGCGGTCTGGTCAGTGCAATGCGGAGACGAAATGGACTCGCGTAATCTGCAGGGTATTTCGGATGTGAACGGATTACGCGATGATGGTTATATTTTGCCGGTTTGTGTACGATGCTTGCGTCCCGGAGAGTGATGCGGATAAAAGCTGATCAAAAGATAACATAAAGATTAATTCTATAGGAAATCAGATGAGAGGAAAAGCAGCATGGGATTTACTATGATTGAGAAGATAATCGGGTGGAATGTGAAAAAGGATGTCTGCCCGGGTGATATCGTGACTGTCGATGTGGACCGGGTTATGATACACGATATTTTCATCCCCTTTGTGGCGGAGAAGTTTGAGGAGATGGGATTTTCAAAACTCTGGGATCCGGATAAGGTTGTCCTGATCTATGATCACCTTGTCCCGGCCAGCCAGGTGGACGACACCCGGCATTTTCGTGTGGGAAATGAGTTTGCGGAAAAGTACGGCATGACACATGTTCACCGGTCGGACGGAATCTGTCATCAGCTGATGACGGAGGCTGGGTACGTGAAGCCGGGAAATATTGTGTTCGGGACGGACAGCCACACGACGACATACGGCTGCGTGGGAGCATTTTCTTCCGGCATCGGCTATACGGAGATGGCGGGTATTCTGGGAACCGGGCAGCTCTGGGTGCGCGTGCCGGAGACGATTAGGGTGACTGTGAACGGGAAACTGCCGGACAATGTCGCCTCGAAAGATATCATACTGAGACTGATCGGCGACCTGGGAGCGGACGGGGCAACTTACAAAGCCCTTGAGTTCCACGGTGATACGATTGAAAATATGACGGTTGCAAGCCGGATGACTATGTCCAATATGGCGGTTGAAGCCGGAGCGAAGTGTGCGCTGTTTGAAGCGGATGAGAAGACCGCGGAATACTGTCAGATTACGCTCGGCGATGCGGAAAAAGGTCTTGCGGCGGATGCGGATGCCTCCTATGTCAGAGAGATCACATACCGTGCGGAAGATCTGGTGCCGGTTCTGGCCTGCCCCTCCCAGGTGGATAAGATCCGTCCGGTTTCGGAACTGGAGGGAACGCAGGTAGACCAGGTATTTATCGGTTCCTGTACCAATGGACGGCTGGAGGATCTGATGGCGGCGGCTGAGATTTTAAAAGGGAAAAAGGTCGCGCCCTTTGTGAAACTGATCGTCACCCCGGCCAGCCGGAAGATTTTCAATGAGGCGACGGAAAACGGGACGATAAAAACTCTTGTGGAGGCGGGAGCTATTGTCACTCATCCCGGGTGCGGGCTCTGCTGCGGCCGCACCGGAGGCATACTGACCGATGGGGAGAGAGTGGTCGCCACCAACAACCGCAACTTCCTCGGACGGATGGGGACGTCGAAGGTGGAGATTTACCTTGCGTCGCCGAAAACCGCGGCAGCGACCGCTGTTGCGGGGAAGATAGTGAATCCTTAATCCCGGATATATCCTGAGATCGTTACGGACGAGATTTAGACAAGTTGGCTTTTAGTCCGTAGTCTAAACAATTGGATACGGACGAGATCGGAATAAGTGTAGAAATAGTCCGTAAGAATAGAATGGCATTACGGACAAAACCAGAAAATAATGGGAAATAGTCCGTAGAGGGGAAAAGAATTTACGGACGAAACCAGTAAAAAATGAGAAACAGTCCGTAAAAAGGGAAAGAATTTACGGACGAAATTATTGCAAATTAGAAAATAGTCCGTATGCAGGACAAATACCCACATGTAATATGTTACATATCTATAAAACGTTTGCGCCAGGCGCAACCGAAAAAAGATAGAAAAAACACATCTGCTTATCATGCAGCCAGAAAACAGAAGGAGGACTCCCCATGGATATTTTATACACGAACACCCGCGATGCGTCGGAAACCGTTCCGGCGTCTCAGACAATATTAAACGGCCTTGCGAAAAACGGCGGCCTTTATGTGCCTACCACGATTCCGAAGCTGGATATTCCGCTGGAAGAGCTTGCGAAGATGACCTATCAGGAGACGGCCTATGCAGTGATGAGCCGCTTCCTCACGGATTTCACGGAGGAGGAGCTGAAGACCTGCATCGAACGCGCTTATGACTCCAAGTTTGACACGCCGGAGATCGCACCGCTGGTTTATGCGGATGGCGCTTATTATCTGGAACTGTTTCACGGGGCGACCATCGCGTTTAAGGATATGGCGCTCTCCATTCTGCCGCATCTGCTGATCACCTCTGCCCGAAAGAATCATGTGACCAGCGATATCGTGATTCTGACAGCGACATCGGGAGATACCGGCAAGGCTGCACTGGCAGGATTTGCGGACGTGGAGGGGACGAAGATTATTGTCTTTTATCCGAAGAACGGCGTCAGCCCGATCCAGGAGAAGCAGATGGTGACCCAGAAGGGGGCCAACACTCTGGTGGTGGGGATTCACGGGAACTTTGACCAGGCGCAGACCGGCGTGAAGCAGATGTTCTCCGATCCGGAGCTGAAAGCGGAACTGGATGCAGCGGGATATCAGTTTTCTTCTGCGAATTCCATCAACATCGGCCGGCTGGTACCGCAGATTGTCTACTATGTCTACGCTTACGCGAGGCTGGTGGAGAGCGGCGAGATCGAGGCGGGTGAGACCATCAACGTGGTGGTTCCCACCGGTAACTTCGGCAATATTCTGGCGGCATTTTACGCGAAGAACATGGGTCTGCCCATCGAGACGTTGATCTGTGCATCCAATGAAAATAAGGTGCTGTATGACTTTTTCTCCACCGGTGTGTACGATAAAAACCGGGAATTTAAGCTGACTTCATCCCCGTCTATGGATATCCTGATTTCCAGCAATCTGGAGCGCCTGATCTATCGGATTGCGGGGGAGGATGCCGGGAAGAACGCGGAACTGATGCGTCAGCTTTCCTCAGAAGGTAAATATGAGATTACGCCGGAGATGCGGGAGCAGCTGAGCGCGTTTTACGGAAATTTCGCGGATGAGTCTGAGACCGCGGCGGCAATCCGGAAGCTCTATGAGGATACCGGCTATGTCATCGATACCCACACAGCTGTCGCCTCCGCTGTGTATCAGAAATATGCCGCGGAGACGGGTGATACAAAGAAAACCGTGATCGCGTCCACGGCGAGTCCGTTTAAATTCACCCGCAGCGTGATGAATGCCATCGATGAGAGTCATGACGCCATGGGAGACTTTGAACTGGTGGATGAGCTTTCCCGCCTGGCCAATGTAAAAGTGCCGCGGGCGATCGAGGAAATCCGCAGTGCCGCGGTAATTCACGATACGGTCTGCGACACGGATGAGATGGAAACGGTTGTGAAACGATTCCTGCAAATCATTGAATAGGAGAGCGCGGGAGCGGGATGACAATTGTATAAAACGGTGGATTGGATGAAACGGGATAATTTTATTCCGGCGTATTCGGATGAAAAGAACGGGAGTACGTGAATGATTTTTTTACTGACGGAGTTCAGCCTGGATGATCTGGGCATTATGACAATCTTTGATTTTATTATTCTGATCTACGGCGCCTATTCTGTGTATACGGCGCAGCAAATGAAGAAGACCGGCACGCCGCCGGCCTGGCTTGTGTCGCAGCAGGACCTGCACCGCATCCACAAGCCGCAGGAGTTCTGTGATCAGATGCGCCCGAAGACATTTCTCTTCGGCCTGGTTTGCATGCTCTATGGCATCTACGGCCTGGTGGAATCATTCTACATAAAAAATGATTTCGCGGAGGCTGCAGGGGTTACGGTCTTTGTCGTTTTTATGGTCTGGTTTATCATCAGCCTGCAGAATGCCAAAGGAAAATACATGAAGTGATGTTTTGAGGATTGCGGGATAAGAGAGATATAAGTGAGACAGCAAATTTTAAATTTGCGTAGTCGAACTTATACAATGTAGGAAATCTTTGATTTCCGTGATCGAACTTATGCCGTGCAGCAATCCGTTGATGTCATCATTAGTAAAATGATAAAAGGAAAGAAAGACGGTGAGAGATGTATCGTTTATTGCTTCTGGACGACGAGGAATTTGTGTTAAAAGGAATTCAGCGGGTGTACGACCTGCCCTCCTACGGCTTTGAGGTCGTGGGGGCTTTTTCCAACCCGCTGAAAGCGCTGGAACAGCTGGAGGAATTAAAACCGGATCTCGTGATCACGGATGTCAAGATGCCGGCGATGGACGGGCTGGAGTTTGCCGACGAGGCAAAAAAGAGAAATCCGGGCGTTGAGGTTGTGATCTTAAGCGGGTACGATGATTTTTCCTATGCGCAGGCGGCGGTAAGGCTGGGAGTCAGCGACTATCTTTTAAAACCGATCAAAAAGGATGATTTTATCGCGATGCTGCGTCATATGTACAGCAGGATTGAGGAAAAACAGTCCAGGGAAAAGTCTTATCAGGTGCTGCAAAAGCTGCTGAAGGATAACTGGGTTGAGCTGAAAAACCGTTATTATCTGGAACTTACAGAGTCGGATAACCGCGATGAGGAACTGTACGAGGTTCTGTGTGACCAGGGACAGATTGATTTTCGGGAGGATGTGTTTCTGCTGATAAAAATGGATACCGACAGTCTTTCGATTGCCGGAGACTTTATGTCGGAGATTGCGCGTCTGACGCAGGAAGCGGAGATGCTGCTTGCCGATTACGGAGAAGTTCTGGATTTCTTTTCCGATGAGAGTCTTTATTTTGTGCTCTACAGACTGGATGAGGAGAGATATGAGGAAGTCTGCGATACGATTTCCGCACTGGTGGAGACGAGGCGCGCGGAGGGAATTGATTTTCCTCTCGGGTTCAGCTATATACATCATGGGCAGGAGGAACTGTTTCAGGCGAGAAACGACTGCGTGCGCAGGATGTTTATGAAAGAAGCCAACATCGACGAGAGTTCCGAGGCAAACCCGGTAAAGAGACAGGAACTGAACCTGACCATCCCCTATGTGGAGATTGAAAATCTGTTTCAGGCAATTTCCATGAATGACCCGGAGGGAATTGAGACCTCCGTTAACCGGATTTATGTTTTCCCCAGGCGGAATCTTCCGGTGCTGCTCCGGGATTATGTGTCCAGCATTTCTTTTCTGATTCTGCTGCGTATTTTTCAGATGCAGAATAAATACGATGCCAGAGGCGAGATTGTCTCCACGCAGATGCTGGATCTGAAGTATCTGCAGCGGGAATATCCTTCCATGGAGGAGCAGAAAGCACTGATCCGGAGGCTGGCGCTGGAGCTGAATCAGCTGGTCGCCGGACAGAAGGATGCTGTCCCGTCCAGAATGGTGCAGACTGCGCTGGAATATATCAACGAGCATTTCAGCGAAAATATCTCGCTTCAGGAAGTGGCGGACAATATCAATATCAGCAAAAACTATCTCTGTGATATTTTTAAAAAAGAGATCGGGGTGACATTCATCAACTATGTGACCAACCTCCGCATTGAGAAAGCGAAAGATTATCTGAAGAACTCAGATATGAAGATGTATGAAGTCTCGGCAGCGGTGGGGTATAACGATTACGCGTATTTTTCCCAGATCTTCAAAAAAAATACGGGAGTGACGCTGTCTGCATACCGTAAAAAGTTATGAATACATCAGACCGGCGCCTTTGCGGGGTATGCCGATTGCCGACAACGCAGTATAGGGGGATTCAGGCAAGTCAGTTGTGAAGATTATTACTTTGACAGTTCCCTGGTACGGGTATCGTCCAGTGTACGCTTTATGGGGAGTGTAATCCGGCATACCGTCTGACGGAATGTGGTGGAGTAGGAGAGCCCATAGGCATCGCCGCAGATGATCTTGATCCGGCGATGGATGTTCTGAACCCCGTAACCTTCCTTTTTGAAATTCAATATATCGCTGTCCTCCGGATGGAAGACCAGGATGCGCTTCATTTTTTCCAGGTCAATATCGGAACCGTCGTTGATCACTTCGATGACCACCTGGTCGTCGACCCGGATGCGGATGGAGATACGTCCGCCGTTCGGCAGCTTGTCAATGCCGTGCTTTAAGGAGTTTTCTATCACCGGCTGGAGAATAAAACGCGGAATATAGAGGGATGAGGTGTCTTCCGGCAGGTCGAAATCATAGGTTAAACGGTCGGCATAGCGGAATTTCTGCAGTACAAGGTAACTCTGAATGTAACGGATTTCCTGATCCATCTCAATAAAGGAACTGTTGTTTTTCATGAGGCTTAAACGGAATGTGTCAGAGAGCGCGGTGATCATATCGCTGATCTCGTCCTGTCCGTTGGCCAGGGCGATCCAGTTGATGGAATCCAGCGTGTTATATAAAAAATGCGGGTTGATCTGCGTCTGTAAAAGCGCCAGCTCCGCATCTTTTTTTTCGAGATTTTTTACGTAGATTTCCTGGATCAGCCGGTTCATGCGGTCTTCCAGCTGCTCATAGGAACGGTACATCTGCCCGATCTCGTCAGAACGGTTCTGATAGCGTTCGATCGCGGCCGGGTCCAGCTCCTGGTCCGCCCCGTGGTAGGCGTCCATCAGTTTTGACAGGCTGATGACCGGGCGGGACATGTTGTTGGCGCTGTATTTGGACATGAGAAAGAGCGCCAGTACAATGGCACCGACGACGGAAAAAAGGATCGCCAGCATGACGCGGGAGTTGTTCGTGGTTTCGCTGTAAGGCGTGAGCATATAGAGCGTCCAGTCGTTGGCACCGAGTTCTGTGCGGGAGAGGACATAGCGCTCCCCGTCATAGAGAAATACCTGGTTGCCTTTTGCGTAATCCACACTCTCAAAAATCCCGGAATAATCATTCATCCTGGAGTTGGAGAGGAGGAGTTCATCGTCCGCAGTGTAAAGGAAAAGATTGGATGTCCTGCCCCAGGAAATGTCCTGCCACAGTTGTTCCATATATTCATCGCTCAGATAAATCATCAGATATCCCATCACCGTGCTGTAGTCCGATGTGTTGTAGATGGGGCGGGCGAGCAGCAGGGTGGTGACCTGCGTTACAATTTCGTTGTTTTGCTGGGATTCGTAGGTCGCGGCGGACAGTCTGGAAT
>JAJBTR010000057.1 GCA_020860745.1 Lachnospiraceae bacterium
TCAAATATCCACGACCCGAAACAAACTCTCCTCTCCGCAACATATAGTCACAGATGTCATATTCCGAATACATGCCCTTGTCAAAAGGTAACAAATCGGGCGCCGCAGAATGATCTTATGCCATATGAAATTTTCTCATGGCACCTTACCATAAGAGAATCTTTTCCGGAAAACAAATCCCCCTTCCTCATAGGGATTTATAAGAAAACGTCCGTTCATTCACAAAAAATCGCATTTTTCCCTTTTTTATTTGCGCTATAATATAGAAAACAAAGAGAAAGGGGTAATCATACAATGAAAGCTTTAGAAATTATCCGTACTGAGGTAGCAAATAACTACACCTCCACTGCCATTGCCTCTATGGTAATCGGCGCCACCTACAAAGTGGACGGTGAGGAGCAGACGATTTCCGCCGCTGAGGGACAGACGCTGGTTCTGGTTGTGGACGGCGTGCAGGAGAACCTGGTGCCGGGCGCTTCCTACGAAGGCAAAGAGGGGTTTGAGATCGTGACAATAGGCATCTACAAGGCAGGCGGTCCGAGCGCGGCTCCCTGGTCCGGCGCGAAAGAGGAGGAGAAGGTAAGCTACTACTTCCGCCAGGCTCTGCTGGTAAAAGACGGAAAAATTGTGGACGACTGCTCCATCCCGCAGCTGATTCACGGCGGCTCTTTTGACGCGGCAAAGGCAGACGGCGTCACACTGACCTCCAACGCACCTCATTTCAACGGCATCATCCTGGATGAGGGCACAAAGTATGAAATTAAGAATTCTAAGTTCTACGCAAAGGGCGACGGCAGCGACGACCTCTCCGGCTGGGCAGCTGTCATTATGGCGGACAACAAAGCCAATGTAGATATCACCGATTCTTATATTGAGACCGAAGGCTGCATCCGCTGCGGACTGTATGCGGACAATACCGCTGTGGTAACGGTAAAGGATTCCGTCCTCTATTCTCAGGAGACCCCGGATACTTACGATGAGTTCCACGGTCTGGTACCGGCTATGATGAAGCGTGTTCCTTTCGCACTCGGCATGGAAGGCACCGTACGGACACTGAATGTCATGGCAGACGGCCAGGGCATCTTCAAAGACAGCATCGTGGTTTCCACCGGCTGGGGCGCACTCTCCTGCGATTCCGGTACCGCTTATGATATCTGCGGCACCTACTGCCTGGACTGTGACGGCGTTCTCTCCGGCATCGGCACACTGGAAGTCGCGCAGGAAGGCAAAGAGTACACGACTGTGAAAGAAGTAAACGGCGTGAAATACGGCTTTACCGTGGGCGGTTCCGGTTATGTCACCTATGCAGATTCCGGCGTACATAACAGATATAAAAATGTAGAGTTCTACTCTCCCGATTACATCCAGATCATGGGTTCCGGCCGCAGCGGTTCCGAGTACATCGATTCTTACCTGTATGCAGAGCACAACGCTTTCATGACCCAGCAGTCGGCAGGCGGCACCTATGAGCTGACCAACACAAAGGTAGACACTGTGGACGCTCTGCTCCAGATCAAATCCGGCGCGGCAAACACCGGTTTCTCCAACATCATTGTGGACAACTGCGAGATTAACTTCTCCGGCACCTCCACCCGTTCCAAAGACGGCATCCTGGTAGAGCTGGTTGAGTCTGACGACGCGGGCAACCCAGGTATCACCACTTACACCATTAACGATCACGCAGAGGAAGTGGAGGCTACCTTAAGCTCTGTAACCGAGTGCTACGCGACACTGAAAAACGGCGAGTATAGCGGCGACATCTACAACTGCATTTACAACTACCGCCAGGAGCTGAATGTTGCCGTGGAGAACGCGGTTCTGACCGGCGCCATCTCCTCCTCCACAGCAATCCATGTGGATCTGGAAGGCAATGTCGTTCCGAATGGCACTGTTCTGAACGCATTCCTCGGCTCCAAAGAGTATGACCATGTGAGATACAACGCTGAGCAGGGCGGCCAGGACGGCGATTGCCTGATTATCGGACGTTACTGCCACACCGCAGCTCCGATGCTGAACAACCCGATCAACGTCACCTTAAAGGATGCGAAATGGAATGCGACCGGCGATGGCTATCTCCAGAATCTGACCATCAATGCCATGAGCGATATCACCGCCGATTCCGCAGTTACCATCACCGTCAAGAGCCTGACTGTCGGCGGCAAGGCGTATGAGGACGGCTCCTACACCGAAGGCAATGTCACCATCGTTGTGGACTCAACCGCAATTGAAGTGGTTGATAACGGTATCTGCGACGCGGGTCAGACCTACGGCAACGTAGCTTACACGTTCTATGGCCAGATGGAGGACGGCACCCTGAACTCCAAAGCATTCGAAGTGAAGCGTCAGAATTACATTGACGGCAAGCTGTACTACAGCATTATCCCGGCGGAAGGATGCAGCATCGTATCCACCTCCTCCGAAGGCGGCGAGATTTCGAAGAATACTGCAGGCGGCGAGCTGGCTATCTACGAGAACGTGATCGCACCGGCTGACGGCGCGACAGCAATGTCTGTGACAGCAATCGTAAAAGGCTGCTAAAAACCACAGCAATAATTTAGAAAAATTCTAATCCAGGAAAGGCGGAAAAGAATCCCCCAAAGGGTGACTTTTCCGTCTTTCTTTGTTATAATATAAAAAATGCCCGGATAGGGGTATCACAGTGCCTCTGCCAAATGAAAAATAGTACACAGGCGCAGACATGTACCAACTCCCGGAGGGGAACTGAGCGGAACTGATCGACGGGCAGATTTTTTATATGGCGCCGCCCGGAAGAAAACATCAGGAGGTACTCTCTTTCCTCCACCTGGCTATCGGCAATTATATCACCACAAACAGCGGCGATTGCAAAGTTTACCCCGCACCCTTTGCTGTTTTTCTTTTTACTGATAATTCCAAATACCTGGAGCCCGATCTCTCTGTCATCTGTGATAGAAGTAAGCTGGACGACCGCGGATGCAACGGCGCTCCGGACTGGATCATAGAGATTGTCTCTCCGGGGAGCAAATCAATGGATTACTACACAAAGCTGGCTCTCTACCGCGAGGCAGGCGTGCGGGAATACTGGATTGTGGATCCGCTTCGCTCCATCGTACTCACATACGACATGGAGCATAAAGAGGGACCTGTCATTTACTCTTTCCAGAATGTTATTCCGGTCAGAATTTACCCTGGTTTTGCTATTGATTTCAGTCAACTGATGTTCTAAACCATTCACGTCCTGATAACGACACTGCCCTGCGCGGTATCTATTGCACAGATGAGGCAAAACAACATCATAAGTATAATTAATAAGAATATGGGAAGAAATAAAAGCTACGACATCGGCATCCCGTTCCGCAATGCCGGAACGGGACCGCAATTTGAAAATGAAGATCTTCAGCAAATGTTAGAAGCACAATGTACGGACTGCACCGGATGCTTTTTCGCCGGAATTTACATCGGCATCCGGGCGGATCTGGCGGAGGAGATCAAATGGTCCTCCTACCAGCAATATGTATTCTTATGTGCCTCCATCCACCAGGAGATTGCTGATTTATTTCAGGAACAACAGATTGGATTTGAAATCTTCCGCGGAATCGACAACTCCCGTTTCCTGGGTATCTTTCCTCTGAAAAAGGAGCATGATTTTGTCGACTTCTATCTTCGCCCGATTCTGAAAACAGCAGAAGAGTTGTTCGGTCTGCCTCTCTGTATCGGCGTAGGCCTTTCGGCAGAAGATACCAATCAGCTGAAGAACACTTACACATCCGCCCAGTATGCCTTTGAGCTCTACTACTTTGAGCAGAATCAGATCATAGAATTCCAGAATATTCACCGGGACTTTACCGTTGCTCCGGAAAGTTATTACGACCTGCTGGAAGAGATTTTCCGCGCCATCCTTGCAAAGGATGAGCATGTTCTGGATAAGATTGTCAGCGGCGTGGAGCTGATCGGCGCCATCCACTACGGAAACTGGCGCGCCGTCGCCATGCGCACCATGGATTATGCCGGCGTCCTGGTCTCCCGCCTCTACCGCTATCACCTGCTGGACGGCGATTTCTTCCGCATGCAGGATGAGCTCCAGGAAAAAGTATTTCATGAAATGACGTTTGACGGTCTCAAGCGGTGCATCCGGGAACATTTTGCGGAATTGCTGAAGGAAGCCTACCGGACAGACCGCCTTACCGGCAAGGCGATTGTGGAAAAAATCAAGCTGTACATGCAGGAAAATTACATGGAGAACCTCTCCATCAAAGAGCTCTCCGACATCGCCTGTGTCAGCACCAATTATTTCAGCCACATGTTCAAGAGGGAAACCGGGAAAAATTATAAAGCCTACCTGACAGAGATACGCATGAAAAAAGCCCAGGAGCTGCTGCTGGAAACCGATTTTATGATCTATGAGATCAGTGAAATGGTTGGCTACAACAACACCCGGACTTTTACAGATGCATTCAAACAGACTTATGAGATCAGCCCCGCTGATTTCCGGAGGAAATACAGGAAGTGATTCTGACACGATCCATCCGGCCGTTAACGATCTCCGATCAGCTGTGTTTCCACATTCTCAAACCCAAGCCGCGCGATAGTGTCCGCAAACCTCTCTCCTGCAATCCCCTGCTCTTGAAACAGCAGAAGCGCACGCTCCACGGTGTCAAGCACTTCCTCTTTATCCGTAAAAATCTTGTTCAGATAATGTCCCTGCGCCACTTTTTTGCCCCAGCGTCCGCCGATGCAGATGCGGTAACCGTTCACATAATTCTCTACCGCTCCGAAGGGACATTTGCCGACACAGCGGCCGCAGTGGTTGCAGGCTGTCTCGTCAATAACAATCTTTCCATCCATATCTGCGTTCACTTTGGATACGTCACTCTGAGTGCAACCAGCTTCACCAGTGACTGGCTTCTCCCTCAACAGCTTCGCTGCCCCGATCGGACAATTCTTCTCAATCTGACAGACTTTGCACCCCCTGCACTTCTCCAGGTCAACCTGCGGAACCCGCTGCCCGATAATACCCACATCGTTCAAATCCGGTTTCAGGCAGTTATTCGGACATCCGCCTACCGCAATTTTAAACTTGTGCGGCAACTTCACCTGTCCGTATCCGTGATAGAATTTCTCATGAATCTCCTCGGAAAGAGCAAACGTATCAATCAACCCGTACTGGCAGGTCGTTCCCTTGCAGGACACCACCGGGCGAACCTTCGCACCGGTACCGCCGGTTTCCAGACCTGCCTCGGCGAGAAATGCCCGAAGCGTCTCAATCTGATCAAAGGGAACCCCCTGTATCTCCATCGTCAGCCGCGCCGTCATCGTCACCTCACCGCTGCCAAAGCGCTCCGCCGCCTCCGCAATCGTCCTTGCCTCCGCCGACGTCACTTTTCCGTTCCGCGTAATAACGCGGCAGTTAAACTTATCCGGCGTGCGTTTGTCCTTCAGAAAACCAAGGGCTTTCACGCGGGTTTCTTCCTCTTTTGAGACGGCTTTTGTCTCTGTATTCACATGTGTATCCATACTCTTTCCTTCCCAGCACTTCTCCGTGCTCATATCCATATCAACATTGCTACTGCAATTTTTAGACAGACCAGATCTCCAAAAGCCTGTAATTTTCCTGCTGAAACGTTTTAACACCAGGTTCAAAACGCCTCGCCTTTCGTATCTTGCCTTTCTTATATATCATACATCATTTACCTCATATATTTCAATATCGTTTTCCTATTTTCATATATGATTATATGAAATATCTGTATTTCACTGGTAATGCTGATACGAGCCAACCTCCATCGCAAAAATGTCAATGTTTTAGTACATTATAATAACGTTTTTTCTTATGACAGGAAAATGGCTCCCGCCTCACGGCAGAAGCCACTTCCTGTATAGGTGTATAAGGTTTTTGGTATGTAGCTGCCAGTTTTAATAATAACACATCCTACTTTTCGCCGTACATACGGTCTGCCGCGTTGGCATCCTTCATCTTCAGCATCGGGAACAGTGCAACGATTCCGACAATGATAATGACAACCAGAATGCCGTACGCCGTCTTCGCCTTGCCCATCGTAATCAACGCAGACATCATCAGAGATGCGAAGGAATACGGGATCAACGGCTTTTTCACGCCGTATTTCATGAACAGGGAACCGTAGACGAACGTCAGCGGAATACAGATAAAGTTTCCGACCGTCAGCGGATACTGGATTGCGTTGGAGCTCCAGGAACTGAAAGCCGTGATGATGTTGATGTGGTCGCTCTGCAATCCGGAATACAGGAACATGAGAACAACGCCCAGTACACACAAAAGGATCGCATTTGCCAGGTATTTTTTGTTTCTAGCCATTTATGACTCCTCCCTTTCTCGAACCGCTTCTGCCAGAAAGCGAATTCACTTGTAATATGATACTTAGAATTATCACACACCGGGAGGTTTTCCGATACATTGTTTTTTGTCAAAAGAATGATGTTTTTTGTCAAACAGTGGTTCCGACAAAATCTTCCGCCTGCTCCAGACGTTTCATTGCCCGCAACTCCGCCCACACCATGAGCACCGTCGTCACCGCAGCCAGAAGGTCGGCGATCGGCGCCGAATACAAAATACCCATCAGCCCGAATCGCATCGGCAATATGATGATAAGCGGCAATATATAGATCAGCTGGCGGGTCAGCGACAGGAAAACTCCTTTTCTCGGTTTCCCGATCGCCGTAAAAAAGTTCGCTGTAATCGGCTGCAAAAAGTTTAACCAGGTAAAAAACATAAAAATCTTAAAAAACAGGACGCCAAATTCAAAATATTCCTCCGTGTTGCTGCCAAACCACTCCAGAATCTGCCGGGGAAAAAGGCGGAAGAAAATAAAGGAAGCCAGCGAGATCACCAGACCAAAAACAAGCGCTGTCAGATAAGCCTCACGCACACGCCTATACTTTTTCGCTCCGTAGTTAAAGCTCTCGATCGGCTGGGCTCCCTGTGCCAGACCGATAATCACCGAGAGGAAAATCTGGTAAACTTTCATAATAATCCCGCAGCAGGCCAGCGGAATCGCCTCGCCATAGACCGACAGCGCTCCGTAATAGGTCAGGGAATTGTTCATCACAATCTGAACCACCATCATAAAGATCTGGTTGAAAAACGGAGATGTACCGATGACCGTGATCTGTTTTACATACTCCCACCGCAGCCGCAGATGTCCCGGTTTCAGCGGGACCGTTTTAAACCCCCGCATATAGAGGATGACGATGGTACCGGAAACAATCTGCCCTATAATAGTAGCCAGAGCCGCCCCGGTCATTCCCCAGTCAAACCCGAGTACAAAGAGCGCATCCAGGAAAATATTCAGAATGGCGCCGGTCAGACTGCAGATCATAGTCATCTTCGGACTGCCGTCTGCCCGCATCAGGTGGCCGCCGCCGGTGGTCAGAATCAGGAACGGAAAGCCGATTGCTGTGACGCGCAGATATTCTTTCGCATAGGGAAATACATTGTCCGGCGTGCCAAAGCCCCGCAACAGCAGAGTCATGAAAATCTCCGCCACGGCACACAATATAATACCGCTCAATACCAGCATAACCAGGGCATTGCCGATGTAGTGCGCCGCTTTTTTCGTCTCTCCCCGTCCCATATTCAGGTTAAAGCAGGCGGAACCGCCGATTCCGAAGAGAAGCGCCAGCGCCGTGCAGGATGTCGTTAATGGAAATACGACATTGGTCGCCGCATTGCCCAGGGTTCCCACCGCGTGGCCGATAAAAAGCTGGTCTACAATATTATACACAGCTCCAATCACCATGGCGATAATACTCGGTATGGCAAATTTGATCATCAGGCCGGTCACTTTTTCGGTGCCCAGCGGATTAGAAGAAGTGCTCAGTGTTTCCAATTTCCTCACCTATAATTTTTCCTTGAATACCGGATCCGCCGGATAGCCGCCGCCCAGTTTCTGCATGGCGCGCTGGATACTGTCGCGGGCATTGCCCCACTCCAGATCCTTTCCCTTGTAATCCATTTTATCACAGAAGCGCTCCACCTCAGCCTGCACGCGCTGCATGTTCTTCTCCATCAGCTCAAACAGCACCGGATACAGCGCCTGCTTTTCCTTCTCATTCAGCCTGTGCTCGCCCATCTCCAGCAAGTCCTTAAAATGTCCCATACAGAACCCCTTGCTCTGCTTAATGGTCTCGATAAAGCCCGGGTCCTTGCGGTACATATAGAAAAATGTATCCAGATAATGCTGGTAATTCATCTCAAAGTGCTCGCAGACATAGCAGGACTTCTGCTTCCCCTGAATCCACTGCCCCACCGTGGTCTCCGGCTTATCCGGGTCAATCTCCGTCTTCTTCCGCCGCTCCATAAATCCGGTTTTGGAAGGAGTGAAGCTTTTCAGTTCTTTCGTCAATTCCGCATTCAGCTTTTTCAGATGCGTGCTCAGCATCAGCGCGTTGCCGAGACGGTTGCCGTAATCATACATCATCTTGAAATGATGGCGGCAAAACCCCTTCTCGTCCGTCTCCGCGCGGATGTCATCCTCCATATAAGAAGACCTGCTTCCCAGGATAAACTCCACTGCGTGCTGCTCCGCCTCGCGTTCCAGCCAGCAGAACGGGCACTCATCCTGTGCCTTAAAGGCGTCATTGATCGGTATCTCGTAAATCTTTTCTTTCATAAATGTAAACCCCTGTTTTTTAAAAAACTGAGCCCATCCCAAAACAAAAATTCAGCCGTTAGCAGGTACACCTGCACCGTCTGTCTTTTCATTTTGCTGCTGCTCTGAACTGTAAAAAAAGTGTCGCACCGCGACACTTCGCGCGCGAGCGGTTGCGCAGCAAAATCTTCCTATCCGCGAGCTGCGGGTCTGCCCTGCGG
>JAJBTR010000216.1:0-2544 GCA_020860745.1 Lachnospiraceae bacterium
ATTTTTTATTTCAATAAACTGTATATGCTTCCGATTGCTACTGCCATACTTAATATAAAATAAAATATCATGCAAAGACCCATTAAATTCAGGCAAAATGAAAGCAAGAAAATTACAGCTGCACCACCATTGATTGAAGTAATATTAAAAAATAATAATTTTGGAATGCTATAATTGGAACGTTGCTTTACATCAGATACAGATTCTTCTCCCAATAACACGGACTTCTTCTGCATAATAAGTCTCGGGAAAATCCAGTCAATCGCAGATATTCCCCCCATTACCAGAAAAACGCTCGGAGAAATATTAATAGGAACGGGAAAAAAACCAACATTAAAAAAAGCAACCGCTCCCATACCTATGTAAAAAACAATAACTGCCAACCAGCCAACAGCTGCGTCCCATAATTCTCCCATTTTAGAACACGTCTCTGTATAACGTGCTATATTTCCATCAACACCATCTAATATATTCCATATAAGTATCGCACCCCATCCAATCCAGAATCCCAATGCATTGGGGAACAGTAAAAACATGAAAAGAGAGATGATCGGAAAAATACCAGAAATTTTTGTAACCGTAGTCGCACTAACCCCTCTTGAAATCAACGGAATAGAAATAACATTTGAAACAGGTCTTAACAAATAGTGTCCTATGATGCATTTGTTAGCAGATGCTTTTTTTTCCGGCGGCATGGTTTTTTCAACTAATTGTTTATAGGTTATCATTCTAGCGTACTCCTTTTGTCCAATTAAAATAAATGATTCGATAGAATAGCGGTCTGCCATATGCCTGTAATAATCCCGAAAGAAAAACCGCAACATTTCTCGGTAATTTTTTCAGAAAAGCTGCAAACACTTTATTTAAACAACTGCCTTGTTTATATTCCCATAATGGAAATTCTTTCCATGGACTCATATTTTTATATTTCATCCATTCTCCAACATACTTATGGCAACACCCCTCAACCCATGGTCTTCGACTCAAAAAACTCGTAGTAAAATGGATGATTACCGGTTTTTCAATCGCAAGTGATACTAATTCCCTGGAATAAAATTCTGGCGGTTTTCGGTACATCAGCATCTCATCATAATTAAAATCATAAAAAATTGTTACGGAATTAAACCTTGGTTCAAAACAGTAAACATCATGAGCCAACACTGCGTTTAATGCTCCCTGATCTCCCTGCTGAATCTTCCCTTTTCTGCAACATATAAAATTTAACAGCTTTTTCTCAATATTCTGGTCTCTCCATCGCTTTAAATCAATCAGCATCACGCCTGAATTAAACATAATATCCTCAGGCTCTAATCCAATATTCATCCGATACCATCTGCTAAACGAATCCATAAGCGCTGCAATTGTTTTTCCCTGCATATCAAGGTTCCAAAGTTCCAAAAGTGAACGCTCAATAATTATATCGCAATCCAAATACAGAACTTTCTCTAAATTCTGTGGCAAAACACTTGATACAAAAAGGCGGGAATACTGACTCATTGATCCTCTGTCTATTGACACATCTACTTGAAGCGTCTTGCTAATATCAATTGCCGGAACCCATATAATCTTTGACCTGCCATAAGAAGCACTTAATGATTCTAACCTGCTTTTATTATTTTCTGATATCTGTGTTTCAAGAATATATACATATATTTGGTTTATATTCTTATTATTTTCATATAAAGATGTTAACGAAACACCAAGTATCTCCGCAAATTGATCGTCCGCAGCATATACTATATGCATATCCTCAGCCATCCAAGTCACCACCATATTCATATCAAGGATTGATTACGTCTTCTGTATCCGTTGTATCGTCAGCATCGATCAATCCACCATAGATCCCTATGAAAAATCTTCTTTTAAAATCCAAAAGTATTCTATATGTACCGCTATAAACAACAGATACTGACAGCGGCATAAACAAAGTTTCGTGTTCCAGAGTTTTTTAATCCTGTTTTCGGCAGAATTAAAAACTCATTTTTTATCCTTAATGCCACCGAGGCAAATTTACCCCACAAATATCCATTTTATATTCCTCTCATATATGAAAAAGCAACCTCCCTACGTCTATTCACTGCCGGACTTGAAAGACCATTAGCCCTTGATTGCATTATCAGAAACAGCTTTGATTAACATGCAGCAATTAATATCTAAAATGTTTATCCTGTATTTTTAGTTTAACTTTAACAAATCCTTTTTGAATCATGCTGGAACAGTTTTCTGAATTCTTTCGCAACCATAATGAATTGACTTGATATCATATCACGCTATACCCTCTCAATCACACAACTATGCCGCTTCGCCTCCGCTCCTCTGGCGTCCTTGTCATAATTAACTCCCACCAGGAGCAGATCGCCATAACACTCTTTCAAAACTCCATCATAACGGTTCTCGTGAATCTGCCGGATTGCCGCATCAGCATCCTTATCATATTTCAGTTCGATAATCATCGCCGGCTTATCCGTATTTTTTCGAGGTACAAACGCGTAATCCGCAAATCCTTTCCCAGCCGGAAACTCTCTGACTACCATATAATAATTC
>JAJBTR010000216.1:2554-8798 GCA_020860745.1 Lachnospiraceae bacterium
AATAATTCCTTGCTGTAAAAAATGCAATATAAATCGCACACGCGAGAGAATTTTCATCATTGTAAGACAACACAGAGGAACATTCCTCATGAATCAGTTCCAATGATCTCGCCACCGCCTCACTGTCCCCTCGGATTGTTTCCTCCAGCAATACTTCTGCCTGGCTAATAACCCGCTCTACCGGTCTCCACTTTTCACCTTTTACAGCTGAATAAAATACTTCCGAAACTTCGCGATTTGGAATATATACTTCCCGTCTTGCCTGGTCGTAAGCCAGATAACCCAGGTGGACCAACAGTGTCAGCACATCATCCCTGTTGTCAAAGGATGTAATATCATTTTGAAAAGTTCCGGTATCAATCTGAACGCGCTGATCTCCAAGCATCAGTATGATTGCATCTTTCAAACCGTCAAAATTCATTTCTATATATTGCTTCAGGCTTTCAAATGTTTCCGATTTTTTCCAGTAGTTCTGAATTTCTTCATCCTGCATTGCATTCATTACAGAATTTGGGCTATACACATGCTGAATCCGGCTAAACGAATAGCCGTCATACCATGCGCTCACCTCACCAAAATCCATGTGATACTCCTGACAAAGTGCTTTCACCTCTTCCTGTGTAAAACCAACATATTTTGCCAGCTTTGCAGGGCTTGTCATAGTATATTCTTTAAAATCTGACACAGCAGACTCATTTCCATACTTTTTCACCGGAAGAATACCGGTCATATATGCAGCCGCTATGGTCTCATCCGTCGCTGTTCCGCCTTTAAATAAGCCCCGGAGCAGTTGGATATACTCTTCCTGCAGAAAAATATCATCCTTTGCTTCCCGGAAGAGCGCATCCCACTCATCAATAATAAAGATAAATTGGATATAAACCTGTTGGCTGATAGCAATAAGAGCATCAGGCAAATAGGATTAATTCACGCTGAAACAGCCGGGGAAATACTCCCTCAGTTCATGAATCACAGCCTTCTGCATATCGCGCACGACATTATTGCCTTTTGTCCTGGATTGCGAAATAAACCTTGTCATATCCAGATAAATCACATCAAATCTGTTCAGATATTTTTCAAAAGACTGTTTCCCGGAAATTTCCAGCCCCTCAAACAGGGAACGGGAGTCACAGCTTTTATCATAATAGGCACAAAGCATCTTTGCAGCAAACGATTTCCCGAAACGGCGGGGACGGCTGAAACTCGTTAACCTGATCGGTGTGTTGATCGTGCTGTTTACATAATCAATCAGCCCTGTCTTGTCTACATATATTCCATTTGTAATAACCCGAAATCCTCTGCAGCCAGGATTCAAATAAGTTCCCACCCGATGCTCTCCTCTCAAAAAAATTCTGTCATATACCTGTCGCACAGCACAAAAGAGCCATCTTCTTATGCTATTTCCGTCTGATTTTTCCCATCAGCTGCCCGAATACCTCCACAACCAGCGGTTCTCTGGTCAACAACAGGAACAAACCATATGCCGCAAAAAACAGGCATGCCGTAATGACAAGCGTCACGAAATAGCTCAGATCAAAAAGTACAACCCAGTAAGAGCATACCACACCCAGCACCAATCCGACAAGTATTTTCCAATAGGTAACTGCACGAAATGCTTCCGGCACCTGATTTCGCAGCGCTGCATACTGCACAATCAGCACGGTCAGCTCCGCCGCCAGCGTTCCGATGGCCGCACCGGAGGATTGTAACTGAGGAATCAGAATCGCATTGACAATGATATTGACAACAGCGCCTGCAATTTCTGAATACAGCACCGTCTTTTCCCTGCCAAGCGGAACGAGAATCTGAATTCCCAGAATGTTCGTCAACCCGATCAGAAGCAGCGTAGGCATGATAATCTGCATCGGCACAATAGAATTTTCATAGGCCGATCCCGAGAGGAACAGAACCCCCTGTCTGGCGTAAATCATAAAATACAGCATCAGCGGCGTTGCCAGCAGGAATACAAAATTGATTGCTTTTTTTGTAATCCTCTGAAACTCATCCATCTTCCCGTTCTGCACATAATAGGAAGCTCTCGGAAGCAGCACTGTCCCCAGCGATGTTACGATGCTGACCAGTATAGTCTTAATCTTCACAGCGGCATTATAGTAACCCACTTCCTCATCGGAGGTCATAAACCCAAGCATCAATGTGTCCATATGCGTATAAATCGTGGTCGCACAGGACATGGCAAAGAAGATCGCCACCGGTTTCAGATGCCGTTTGAAATTATAATTTCCCACCGGTCTCATATCTATGTACTTATGTGCATTAATAAAGTTAAATATATTAGACGCGGACGCTGCGAGTATTGTGATACCGCCGTAGATGACATAATCTTCCTGCTCATGGATCAGCAGGAACATGGCAATCAGCGCCACAAATTTAAATATGATGGACCGGACGGTGATATAGGTATACTGCTCCAATGCCTTATACAGCCACTCCATACCGATGGATGTCAGTATGATTGTAAAACTCACAACAATGTACAGCGTACGGTCTTCCTGCAAACGCGGTACAAAGAGCAAAGCCAAAATCAGCACCGCGTAGGATATCACATTCATGATGAGATTGATCATCAGCAGTTCATGCGCCGTTCGTGTCAGTTCCTCCCGGTTGTCCCTCACTTTCGCGCAGGCCCGGATCCCGTAGGTGGGAATCCCCAGCTGCGCAAACATGGAAAAATAAGAAATCAGTGACGTCGCAAAAGACACCTTCCCCGTTCCCACCGGAAGCAGCACCCTCGATACATAGGGAAACGTAATCAGCGGAAAAATAAATGACGACATCGTAAGGATGGCGTTCATCACAAAATTCAGTTTTAATGATTTCTGCTTCGTCTGCATGGCTTCTCCTCACCGCAATGTTTTCTTTTTCCCTGCCAGTACCAGTAGCGCCAGCACTTCCATTCCACACACCAGATACCAGATCCAGTCGTTCGTTTCTTCTTCCAGATACGTCTCCGGCGCCACCACCAGCGAGGACGCATCCGCCGTCGTGACGACTTCATAAGATGTATACTCGCTGTAGTCATAGACATCGATGACGGGATCTGGATTATTATCCACGTATACCCGGATATGATCGTCAAACAGCCTGACAGCGACCAGATGCGAACCGGATCCAACCTCCACGGACTCCTCTGTCTCCCCTCCGCGAAAGCTCAGGAGGCTTCCATTCAGCACTGCCTGATACAGACCCCCGCGCACACTGATCTCATCCCCGCTGTCCAGTGTCACCTCCGCAGTATAACTGCCGGATGACGGGGTTATCATCCCATCCTCAGAGACCTGGTCTTCCGGATTCAGAATCAAAGTGGGGCTGGCCGCATAACGTCCGGTCTCTGCTCCATAAATTCGTATTCCATTCTGATTTTCTGAGCTATCCTTCACTCCATATCCGACGACAATCTCTCCATCGGCTTCCGCAATCGCTTCCCGTACTTCATCAATTTTATCATCGGGAATCCGTATGTTTACCAGATAACCGTAGTTTCCGGCGCTGGCGCCGCTATTGATGTTCTCAAGCAAAGTCAGTGTGCCGCGGATATCTCTTGGATTATCCGGCAGATAGACCGTATCGATCTCCACTCCATTGATCCAGACGGTCATATCCGAGGGGAACTCGCTGCCCTCCGTGGTCTGGGAATATTCCGAGTTCGTGATACCGTTTGTCGTAGTCTCACCCTTTATGGAGGATGCCTCCACGATCACGCGGATGTTTTCCAGGCTGTCGATGTCATAATCCAGGGGCAGATGATAAGTGTAGCTTATGGTATTGTTCCCGGACGCCTCGTCAGATACGCAGTCCGCCCGCATTACGATACCGCCGTTACTCAGGTTTTCCCTGGAAGCGGTGCTCTCCTTTTCTGACACCACCACATTGGCAAAATTTTTTGCAATGACTTCCCCGTCTGATTCAATCCAGACTGTGACTGTGCCGACACATTCCTGCCCCGGCAGGGCAAACGAAATCTCATACCGCTCCTCTGTATAGGCGGCAAAGTCAATCGCTACCTCTCCGCTTAGTTCTGTGGTAATGTAATTCCCGTAAATATCAGTTGCGTCAAACCGCCATCTCAGCACGGCGTCTGAAACTGTATCGCCGGACCAGTTTAGCGCGACTGCCTCCGCTGAATATGTATCACCGGCATACAGAGTCTCGATCGGATCCTCATCCAGTCCCACATAATTCGGCTGTGTCAGATCATTGATACTCATGTCTCCGCCGTAAGCGATATCCTCATATCCGAATTCTTTCGCACGGCGGTCATAAGTCAGAATTCCATTGCGCTCATACTCAATATCATACGGTTCAGTATAGATAAACCCGTTCAGAATCTGATTTTGCCGCAGCAGATCAATCTGATACTTGAAGCACCACGACACATCATAATCTCCGTTATAGGCGGAAACGCCTCCGAATTCACTGTTCAGCAGCGGTTCTCCCTCATAGGAATAACCGTCCAGGAAATTGAAAGCGGAGCCAATCCATGTCTGGGTCAGATAGGACTGAAATCTTTCTTTTGATGCTTCATAACCCTTGGGATAAGCGTGAAAAGAATTTAAATCCGTGGGTTGAATGTGATCTTCGTTACATGGACTCATATCTTCCACTAGCAGCCCCGGATTTAACGCTTTTACCCAGTCATATAGATATTGCCGCCACTCCAGCGTAGTCATGCCATCCGCCGCCATATTGCCGGGAGTCTCAATTCCCCAGTCCTCATTAAACAGCATCACCGCAATAATACTGGGATGATTGTAATCACGGGTGATCATTTCCTTCAGCATACTCTCATAGAGGTCGCGCCCCGGCGTCTCGTCGCCCTCGTTTTCCGCGTTCATTGCCGTCGCGTGGGGCATATCCTGAAATACATACATTCCCAGCTTATCCGCCCAGTAATACTGCAGCGGATCCTCAATCTTTAAATGCTTGCGGATCATATTGAAGCCGAGTTCTTTCATCTCCAGCAGATCGTCTTTCAACGCCTCCTCGCTGGGAGCGGTATAAATGCCATCCTCCCAGAACCCCTGATCCAGAAGACCTGACAGAAAGACAGGTCTTCCGTTCACGGTAATATATTCATACTCGTTATCCTCGTAATTCTCCGTCGTGACCTCCCGCATTCCGAAATAGGTATTCACCTTGTCCAGAAGGGTTCCATCCTCCGCATAGATCGCAATGCTTCCATAGTATAAATTGGCTGTGACATCATCCCAGAGCAACGCATTTTCCATATAGATAGGATCCAACTCAAGAATTGACCCCCCCTCGGTCAGTTCCAGCGTCTGGGTTCCGGATACCGACGACCCGGTCTCCACATCCTCACCGGCTTCCTCATCCCATAGCTTGCTCGCGAACTCATAGGCTATCGTCACCTGCTGGTCTTCTTCGCTCTGCACAGATAATTCGTAGGTCACAGTCTCCTCTGTGATATCTGTGTCCACATGGGCATATTCTAAGTAAGTCTTATTGCGGCTCTCCAGATACACCGTCTGCCAGATACCGCTGGTATGCGTGTAACCGCAGGGCGCATCCAACCCCTGCTTTCCGATCAGCGCTGTGTAGGAATCATCTCCGTACACGCCTTTATCCTCCACCCATACCGTGATGGTGTTGGTTCCCTCATGGACATAATCAGTGATATCCAGGTCAAAAGATGTATAGCCGCCGTCATGGCCGCCCACCTCCTGTCCGTTCACATACACGATGCATTTGGCGTCTACCGCACCGAAATTCAGAAATACCGTCTGGTCTTCGCCCAGCCAGGTCTCATCCAGATCTACGGTCCGGCGATACCAGGCCTGACCAAGATAATCTGTATCTTCAATGCCGCTCAACGCAGACTCCCAGCAATAGGGGACATTGATGGAAAGGTCAAAACTATCGCTATCCGTCTCATACCATCCCTCATCCAGACCCACTTCGTCCTCATCAAAAGTAAATTCCCAGACGCCGTTCAGGTTCATCCACTGCTCCCGCTCCCAGTCCGGACGGGGGTGCTCTGAGCGAGCGGTGTCGTCGCTGGAAGCGCTGGTGCCATCATCGGAAACTGCAGAATCGGTTCCCTCCGACGCATGCGCAGTAAGGCCAAAGCAACATGAGAATATGGCAGTGAAAAAAATCACTGCCAGGGTGCTCTTCAAGTATATTTTATATTTGACTGCTAAGAGAAATCTCCACATTATCATTATTAAAATCTGCCTCGCTTATAAAAACTATCAGTATATAACAC
>JAJBTR010000148.1:0-2611 GCA_020860745.1 Lachnospiraceae bacterium
TGCTATAGGAATTCATTGTATTTCCGCTGAGGATGATGGGATAGCATATGCAAATCCGTCCGCCCTTTCGGATATTGATGTGAAACAGGGTGCTTTTTCTCAAGAAGGTGAGACGTTTCTTTCCCTGGTGGACGTGGATCTGACAGAATATCGGAGAAAAACCGATAACAAAACGGTCAGGAGGAATGTAACTTTGCCGAACTGGCTGAATCTTGAGGCGGAAAAGGCTCAGATTAATGTATCCCGCGTTTTGCAGGAGGCATTGATGGCAAAGCTGGTCATTTCGCGGTAGGGGAATTTCGGTTGCTGTTTACTCGTCAGCAACTTTTATTGCCCAGTGGCTGTGAGCCAGCGCCACTGGCTTGCCCGCGCTTGCATGAAATCGCGATTTATGTTAAACTTGCAGAGGCAAAAAGAACAGATGTTTGAAATAAACAAAAAGGGTGAAAAGATGGCAAAAAAAGCAGCTTATGATGAGACGAGTATTTCCGTACTGGAGGGACTGGAAGCGGTTCGAAAGCGCCCCGGCATGTACATCGGAAGTGTCTCGCAAAAGGGCTTGAATCATTTGGTATATGAGATTCTGGATAATGCGGTGGACGAGCATCTGGCGGGGGCGTGCGATCAGATTCAGGTGACGCTGGAAGCGGACGGGTCCTGCACCGTGGAGGACAACGGGCGGGGTATCCCGGTCGGCATGCATGAGAAAGGAGTACCGGCCGCGCGGCTGGTATTTTCTACGCTCCACGCAGGCGGCAAGTTTGATGATTCTGTTTATAAGACCAGCGGCGGACTGCACGGCGTGGGCTCTTCGGTGGTCAATGCGCTGTCCACCTATCTGGATGTGGAGATCAGCCGCGACGGGGCGATTCATCACGACCGTTATGAGTGGGGCATCCCCAAGGAGGAGCTGGTTGACGGCCTGCTCCCCACGCTCGGAAAGACGAAAAAAACCGGAACGAAGATCAATTTTCTGCCGGATCCGACGATTTTTGAGAAGACGCGGTTTAAGGCAGATGAGATCAGGAGCAGACTGCACGAGACTGCTTACCTGAATCCGGGGCTGACCATTATTTTTGATGATCTGCGTCTGGAGGAGCCGGAGCATATCGAGTTCCATGAGGAGGAGGGCATCGTCGGTTTTGTCCGCGACCTGAATAAAAAGGTGGAGACTCTGCATGAGCCGGTTTATTTCCGCGGCGAGAGCGACGGCATCACTGTGGAGGCGGCCTTTCAGTATACCGGCGAATTTCACGAGAATATTCTGGGATTTTGCAATAATATCTATAACGCCGAGGGCGGCACGCATATCACCGGTTTTAAGACGGCGATGACGACGGTGATGAACCAGTATGCGCGGCAGATCGGCGTGCTGAAGGAAAAGGATGCGAACTTCACCGGAGCGGATGTGCGAAACGGCATGACTGCTGTGATTTCCATCAAGCATCCGGAGCCCCGCTTTGAGGGACAGACGAAGACTAAGCTGGACAACCAGGACGCGTCGAAGGTCACCGCCAAGATTGTCGGCGATGAGATACAGCTTTACTTTGATAAGAATCTGGACACGTTAAAGATCGTGCTCTCCTGCGCGGAGAAGGCGGCGAAGATCCGCAAGACAGAGGAAAAGGCGAAGACCAACCTGCTGACGAAGCAGAAGTTTTCTTTCGATTCCAATGGCAAGCTGGCGAACTGCGAGAGCAGGGACGCCTCCCGCTGTGAGATTTTCATTGTGGAGGGTGATTCCGCCGGGGGTTCGGCGAAGACGGCCCGGGATCGGAGTTTCCAGGCGATTTTACCCATCCGCGGGAAAATCCTGAATGTGGAGAAGGCAAGCATTGATAAGGTCCTGGCGAATGCTGAAATTAAAACTATGATTAATGCGTTTGGCTGCGGTTTTTCGGAGGGATACGGCAACGATTTTGATATTACAAAGCTCCGCTATGACAAAATAGTCATCATGGCGGATGCCGACGTGGACGGCGCGCATATCGCGACGCTGCTGCTGACGCTGTTTTACCGTTTTATGCCGGAGCTGATTTTTGAAGGACATGTCTATATCGCCATGCCGCCGCTGTACAAGGTGATTCCTTCCAGGGGGGAGGAAGAGTATCTGTATGACGATGCGGCGCTGGAGCGGTACCGCAGGGAGCACAAGGGCAGCTTCACGCTGCAGCGCTATAAAGGTCTGGGCGAGATGGATGCGGAGCAGCTCTGGGAGACCACGTTGGATCCGGAGCGGCGGATTTTAAAGCGCGTCGGCATTGACGACGGGCGCATGGCTTCCGACGTGACGGAGATGCTGATGGGGACGGACGTGCCGCCGCGGAAGGCGTTCATTTATGAGCACGCCAATGAGGCGGAACTGGATGTGTAGATAGTAAATATCTTATATTCATGTTTTTATGTGTGGGAACAAACAAATTGCAGGTTTTATTTTTCGGATATAAAAAATGTTTCGTTGGATGATGGCGAATATTACAGACGAAGATACAAAAAAGAGAAAACAGTCCGTAAGGTGTGAGCAGACCTACGGACGAAAAAACAGGAAAGAGAAAGCAGTCCGTAAGGTGTGAGCAGACCTACGGACGAAAAAACAGGAAAGAGAAAACAG
>JAJBTR010000148.1:2711-8795 GCA_020860745.1 Lachnospiraceae bacterium
CAGTCCGTAAGGTGTGAGCAGACCTACGGACGAAAAAACAGGAAAGTGAAAATAGTCCGTAGAGCGCGAGTGGAATTACGGACGAAGATACAAGAATATATAAAATAGTCCGTACGGTATGAGAGGACCTACGGACGAAAACACAGATAATTGTTTGAATAGTCCGTAGGATGCGAGTGAAACTACGGACGATAGATCCGGGAACTCGAGATCGGTCCGTACAGCATAAAAAGAATAAGATTTGCGGCAAACTGGTATCAGCTTGTACGGTACAGAAAGAATAACAGGAAGGAAATACAGAATGAGCAACACAGGAGAACAGATCTTTCAAACAGAATATTCCGAGATCATGCAGAAATCATACATCGACTACGCCATGAGCGTGATCGTGGCCCGGGCGCTGCCGGACGTCCGGGACGGCTTGAAGCCGGTGCAGCGGCGGACACTGTATGACATGTATGAGCTTGGGATCCGCTATGACAAGCCCTACCGGAAGAGTGCCCGTATCGTGGGCGATACGATGGGTAAGTATCATCCGCATGGGGACAGTTCCATCTATGGCGCTTTGGTGGTCATGGCGCAGGATTTCAAGTATGGTATGCCTCTGGTGGACGGCCACGGCAATTTCGGCTCCATTGAGGGGGACGGCGCGGCGGCGATGCGCTACACGGAGGCGCGTCTGCAGAAGATTACGCAGCAGGCGTATCTGGCCGATCTGGATAAAGATGTGATTGACTTTATCCCGAATTTCGATGCGACGGAGAAGGAACCCTCTGTGTTGCCGGTGCGTATTCCGAATATCCTGGTTAACGGTGCGGAGGGTATTGCGGTCGGTATGGCGACCAGCATCCCGCCCCACAATCTGGGCGAGGTGATCGACGGTGTGATCGCTTATATGAAGGATCCGGATATTACCACGGAGGAGATGCTGGAGATTATTCCGGGACCGGATTTTCCCACCGGCGGCATTGTCATCAACAAGGATGAGTTGAAAGATGTCTACGCGACGGGCAGCGGAAAAATCCGTCTGCGGGGCAAGGTGGAGATTGAGCTGATGAAGGGCGGCAAGGAGCGCATTGTCATCTCCGAAATACCCTATACCATGATCGGCGCCAATATCGGCAAGTTTTTAAATGACGTGTACGGCCTGGTGGAGTCGAAAAAGACGACGGACATTGTGGATATTTCCAACCAGTCTTCCAAGGAGGGCATCCGTATTGTCATCGAATTGAAAAAGGGCGCGGACGCAGAGAATATCTGCAATCTTCTCTACAAAAAGACGCGCCTGGAGGATACGTTCGGCGTGAATATGCTGGCGGTGGCCGGCGGGCGGCCGGAGACCATGGGAATTGTCGATATCATTCGCTATAATGTGCAGTTCCAGTATGAGCTGGCTACCAGAAAATATACGACGCTGTTAAACAAAGAGCGGGAGAAACAGGAGATTCAGGAGGGATTGATCAAGGCTTGCGATGTGATCGATCTGATTATTGAGATCCTCCGCGGCAGTAAAAATGTGAAGCAGGCAAAAGCCTGTCTGGTGGAGGGTAAGACAGAGGGTATCAAGTTCCGCTCCAGGCTTTCCCAGAAGACGGCGTCCATGCTGCATTTTACGGAACGCCAGGCGACGGCAATCCTGGAAATGCGTTTGTACAAGCTGATCGGCCTGGAGATTGAGGCGCTGATCAAAGAGCACGATGAGACTATGCGCAATATCGAGTTTTATGAGAAAGTGCTCGGCAGCCGGGCGGCGATGGCGAAGGTACTGATGAAGGAACTGAAAGAGTTCAGGAAAGAGTTTGCCGTTCCGCGGAAAACCGTGATTGAGAACGGAAAAGCTGCCGTCTATGAGGAGAAGAAACAGGAGGCGATTCCGGTGGTGGTCCTGATGGACCGCTTTGGCTATGTGAAGTCCATCGATCAGGCCACCTATGAGAGAAATAAGGAGGCAGCGGACGCGGAAAACCGGCAGGTGATTTTCTGCTTGAGCGACGATCGTCTGTGCCTGTTTACCGACATCGGTCAGATGCATCTGGTGAAGATGAGTGACGTTCCGTTCGGAAAGTTCCGTGACAAGGGAGTCCCGGTAGATAAAATCTGCAATTATTCCAGTGAGGCGGAGAGTATCGTGACGCTGCTGCCGCTGGCTGCCATGAAAGAACAGAAAGTCTTCTTTGTGACTGCTGCTTCCATGGTAAAACGTGTGGAGGGCACGGAGTTTGACGTGGCAAAGCGGACGACGGTGGCGACGAAGCTGGCAGAGGGTGACCGGTTGATTTTTGCGGGAATTGTCCGGAAAGAAGATACGATTGTCATGCAGTCGAAGAAGAACTATTTCCTGCGCCTCGCGGCAGCGGATATCCCGGAGAAGAAAAAGAGCGCCATGGGCGTCCGGGGGATGAAGCTGGCTGACGGGGATGAAGTGAATGCGGCATGGATCCTGGACGGGGAGAACAATCCGGTGATCAGCGTGAATGAGAAAGAGGTGGCGCTGAACCGCCTGCGGATCGGAAGTCGTGATACGAAGGGCGTAAAACGGTAGAAAATTTTGTGATGTAATTGCTTGCGCGCGAAATGCCGAAAAGCGGCGCTTTATTGAAAAACAATGTGAAAAGTAGATTGGCTTTGCGGTGACCAGCTGCAGAACGGACTTTTTAAGCAAAGTGTTATTACGGAGAAGAGGGCACAGACAGAAAATAGTCTGTGCCCTCGTGTTGTCATGCGCAGGGGTGCGTAAGGAATATGACAGCAGTGCTGTCCACACCCCGCGCGGCGAGTATGAGGCAAAAGTCGCCTCCTGCTCGATTGCGTAAGGAGCAGGACAGCTGTGCTGTCTGCACCCCGCGCGGGTGGTATGGGGAAAAAGCCGCCGCCTGCCCGGCTTACTCGGCAGCTTCCTCTTTTTTGAGGTGGAAGGAAATCAGCAGATCATCCTGATGTACGGAGTCACCTTGCTGCACGTAAATCTTGTCCACGGTGCCGTCCACGGTGGAAACGACGGTGGTCTCCATCTTCATGGCCTCTACGGTCATCAGCGGCATATTCTTCGTGACGGCGTCGCCCTCTTTGACGAGAACCTTGCCCACGGTGCCGGGGATGGAAGATCCCAGATGCTGCGGGTTGTTCTTGTCGGCTTTCAGCTTGCTGTCGGCTTTGATTTCCAGTGTCTTATCCAGAATCTTGACGGTACGCAGCATACCGTTGACCGCAAAAGTCAGGACACGCATGCCGTTGACATCCGGATCGCTCATCTCCAGGTACTTGATGAGAAGCTGTTTGCCCTCGCCGATGTTCAGGTAAGTCTCCTCGTTTTTGCGGAGCCCGTAGAAGTATACATGGCTCTCCAGACGGGTCACGTCGTTGTACATCTCGAAGTGTTCACAGTAGTCCTCATACACTTTCGGGTAGAGAGCGTAGCTGATGGCTTTCTGCCGCATCACTCCATCCGATTTGTCGCCATAATTGAATTTCTCGATGAGGTGTTTCTTGATGGCGTCAAAGTCAGCCGGCGGCAGGGTCTTGCCGGGGCGGTCGGTGAGCGGCTCGATGTCCTTCAATACGATTTTCTGCAGCTCTTTCGGGAATCCACCGTAGGGCTGGCCCATCATGCCCTGGAAGTAAGACACCACGGAATCCGGGTAGGAGAGGTTGGCTCCCGCTGTCAGGATATTGTCTTTGGTCAGGTTGTTCTGGTACATAAAGATCGCCAGGTCGCCGACGGCCTTGGAGGTCGGTGTAACCTTTACAATGTTGCCCAGCAGATCATTGGCGTCTTTGTACAGTGCCTTGATATCCTCAAAGTCCTCCGGGGAACCCATCTCAGATACCTGGGCAAGCAGGTTGGAGTACTGTCCGCCGGGGATCTCATATTTGTAAATCTCAGCGTTGGGAGCTTTCATATCGCTCTCGAACGGCGCATAAACCTTGCGGACACGGGCGTAGTAGCGGCTCAGCTCATCCAGCTCTTCAAAGTCAAGACCGGTGTCGCGCTCACTGCCGCGCAGCGCCTCTACGACAGCATTCATCGAGGGCTGGCTGGTCATGGAAGCCATGGACTCGATCGCCAGATCGGCGATGTCCACGCCCGCCTCCGCAGCCATCAGCACCGTGCTGACACCGTTTCCGGTGGAGTCGTGGGTGTGGAGATGAACCGGTACATGGAGCTCCTGCTTCAGCGCGGTGACCAGTTCTCTGGCGGCCCGCGGTTTTAAGAGAGCAGCCATATCCTTGATGGCGATGATATGACATCCCTGCTTCTCCAGTTCCAGAGCCATCTTTATGTAATAATCCAGTGTGTATTTCGTCTCATCCGGGCTGGTGATATCGCCGGTGTAGCAGATAGTACCCTCGACAATCTTGCCGGTCTTTAGACATTCCTCGATGGGCATTTTCATATTTTCCACCCAGTTTAAGCTGTCAAAGACGCGGAAGACGTCGATGCCGTGCTCAGCGGATACTTCGATAAACTGTTTTACCACATTGTCCGGATAGTTGCTGTAGCCCACTGCGTTGGAGGCGCGCAGCAGCATCTGGATCAGTGTGTTCGGCATCCGTTCGCGTAAGAGCTCCAGCCGCTTCCAGGGGGATTCCTTCAGGAAACGGTAAGCGGTATCGTAGGTAGCGCCGCCCCAGGCTTCCACGGAAAAGGCGTTCTGCATGAAAGCGTTGGTCGCATAAGCCGCGCCGCAGAGATCCTTGCTTCGCATCCGGGTGGCCATGAGGGACTGCTGTGCGTCGCGCATGGTGGTGTCGGTGACATACAGTTTTTTCTCGCCCAGGATCTTCTGGGTGAAGCCCGCCGCGCCCAGCTTCAGAAATTCATCCCTGGCGCCGTAGATGGGTTTCGTCTTGTCGTAGACAGGCAGGACGCGGTTCTCATACTGCGGTTTCTCGCCGGTGGTGGAGTTGACAATTTTGTCGCCCAGGAATTCGATAATCTTGGTGGCGCGGTCCTGGCTGATGTTCAGGTCGAACAGTTCCGGCGTCTCCTCAATAAATGTGGTGTAACACTTTCCGCTGATAAAAGTGGGGTGATTCAATACGTTGATCAAAAACGGGATGTTCGTCTTGACACCGCGGATACGCATCTCGCGGAGTGCACGGACAGATTTGCGCACAGCGCCTGCAAAGGTCCGATCCATGGAAATCGCTTTCACCAGGAGGCTGTCATAGAACGGGGAGATGATCGCGCCGGTGTAGGCGTTTCCTCCGTCTAAGCGGATGCCGTTTCCGGAACCCGAGCGGTAGACGTTGATCTCACCGGTGTCCGGGAGGAAGTTGTTGGCCGGATCCTCCGTGGTGACACGGGTCTGGATGGAGTAGCCGATGCACTGGATGTCGTCCTGGGACGCAATGCCGATCTCCTGGGAATCCAGAGGGTAGCCCTCCGCCACCAGAATCTGGGACTGCACCAGGTCGATATTTGTGACCATCTCACTGACCGTGTGCTCCACCTGGATACGGGGGTTCATCTCGATGAAGTAGGGATTGTTGTCCTGGTCCACAAGAAATTCCAGTGTTCCGGCGTTGCGGTAGCCGACATTTTTGGACAGGCGGATGGCCGCGTCAAAAATAATCTGCCGGGTCTCGTCCGGAATGGAGAAAGCAGGAGCGTACTCGACCACCTTCTGGTGCCGCCGCTGCACGGAGCAGTCACGGTCGAAGAGGTGTACCACGTTGCCGTAGTTGTCGCCGAGGACCTGTACTTCAATGTGCTTCGGCCCGCGCAGATACTTTTCGATGAAAATTTTGTCATCGCCGAACGCTTTCTTGGATTCGTTCTTTGCCTCGTTAAACTCTTTTTCCAGGTCTTCCATGCGGTCCACAATACGCATGCCGCGCCCGCCGCCGCCGTTGGAGGCTTTCAGCATGATGGGGAAACCGACCATCTCAGCGACCTTTTTCGCGGTCTCTGTATCCTTGATGGCGTAGTCCACACCGGGAATGATGGGGACATTGGCTTCAATTGCCATTTTCTTGGAGGAAATCTTGTCGCCCATGGCGTTCATGATATCGCTGGAAGGTCCGATGAAGATGATGCCGTTCTTCTCACAGGCATCCACAAACTCGGGATTCTCAGAGAGA
>JAJBTR010000218.1:0-2450 GCA_020860745.1 Lachnospiraceae bacterium
CGAGCGGTTGCGTAGCAAAATATTCCTATCCGCGACGCATTGGCTCACTTAGCGAACATCGTGAGCTTAGTGAACAAGCGTGCAAAGCTGCTGCGCATCCACACGGAGTGTTTTTATATCATAGGAAATCATATACTTTAGCACTTTACAACAACAAGGTCTTTCCTATGATATAAAAAAATGAACGCCAGGGAGTTTTTATCCCGCGTGGCGTTCATTATTATCAGCGCAAAACAATATCTACTCCAGATAAGCCAGCACCTGATCTGCCGTCTTGTTTCTCAACCCGGCGGAATCCATAACCGTGGAATCCGACTTCCATGTGAACTTTGTCCCCGTCAGATAGGAGGATGCATTCACGGCCTGCTTCCCCTCACTGCCGAAATATTTCCACCAGGTGGGGTAATTTGTCTTCATATATTCCGTGGCCAGCTTTGAGGCCTGGGAGGAGGACGCTCCGCTCTTTACCGTACCGCTGACCTGCACGCCGCCGTTCGGTGTGCTGTGAACCAGCAGCACGCTGCCGTCCGAGCACTGTCCCAGACACAGATAGACATGCCCGCTGATGCTGATAATGTCTCCCGCTTTAAACGTGCTTGACGCGGTGCATTTTTGCGCGGTTCCATATCCATAAGACGCCAGGGTAGAAGCCATTTTCGTGGAAGTCGTCACATAACCTCCGGATTTCCCATTGGACAAGATTGAATTATACAAAGTCCAGCCGATATATCCCGAGCAGTCCAGCCCGTAAAACCGGCTCTGCCGGTTCCCGTTCTGCCAGGATGTTTTCCCCGGCAGATAAGAATACCCATTCGCATTCTGGTTAAAATAAGTCGCCCACTGCGGATAAACGCCCTTATACAAAGCCGTCTCACCGGCACCGGTATCCGCGGCATTCCAGCCGCCGCCCCAGACATACAGAGTGGAGCCCACCGGTTTCATCGCATTCTTCAGCAATGTGGTCACATCCGTTGTCGGCATTTTTACCTTACTCCCGGATACCGTCCAGTTGCCGGTGATACCCTCGACAGTCCCGTAAACCGTTCCGTTTTTCTGAAACGTCACTTTTCCCTTTTCAATATACCACCAGCCGTTGCTGTTCTTTGCAAAGCCGTTGTAGGAGAAAATCACCTTGCCACCGCTTACATACCACCAGCCGTTTTTATTTTTTGCCACGGTATTTGCTGTAAAGTCTACTTTTCCGTTCTTAATATACCACCAGCCGTTCGCATTCGCATAGTTTGCCAGACCAGTGAAGCCAAACTGCACCTTGCCGCCGGTCACATACCACCAGCCATTTTTATTCTGTGCTACCGTATTTACGGAAAAATCCACCTTGCCGTTTCTGATATACCACCAGCCGTTCGCGTTAGAATAATCCGCCAGCCCGGTAAAGCCGGTCTGCACTTTACTGCCGGTCACATAATACCAGGTTCCCTTTGTACCGAGCGCACCTGTCTTATCCTGGATCACGCTGTTTTTCTGAAACGTCACTTTTCCTTTTTCAATATACCACCAGCCATTGCTGTTCTTCGCGAAACCGTTATAGGAAAAGTTTACCTTGCCGCCGCTTACGTAATACCAGCCGTTTTTATTCTTCGCCACTGTGTTTACAGAAAAATCCACCTTGCCGTTTCTGATGTACCACCAGCCGTTCGCGTTAGAATAATCCGCCAAACCGGTGAAATCAGTCCGCACCTTGCTGCCGGTCACATAATACCAGGTTCCCTTTGTACCGAGCGCACCCGTCTTATCCTGAATCACACTGTTCTTCAGAAATGTCACCTTGCCATTCTCGATATACCACCAGCCGTTGCTGTTCTTCGCAAAACCGTTATAGGTGGTATCCACCCGGCCATCTGCTCCAAAATACCACCAGCTTTTCGTCGCATCGACCACGCCTGCCGTGTCCTTCTCCACACCCGCTTCCGCGGCCTTTTCTCCCTCCGTATAATAATATACTCCGGAATCTTCCTCGTAGAACCCGGTTTTTTCCGGCACACCAGCCTCTGCCGCAAATACGGGCACTGTCATCAGGAAAGCAAACAGCAGTGCAAGCAGAACTCCAAAGTAAATCTTTCGCATTCTCATAAGCCCTTACCTCCAGCTGATCTTATTTTCACGCATTTTCCCGCGCTTGTCAATCTGAGATTGCATTTCAACGGTTCTTCCGTAACTGCAGAGCATACATACGGAACTTTAAAAACCTGCGGTCTTCTCTTGACTTCGCCGTACGAACCATATTATAATCAGGCTGCAAAATATTAGCCGAACGGCTCAAAACATGATCTGTAAGTATATTTTTCTCCGTACGGCTTAATTGCGAATTTGCAAAAGCATATGAAACCTCGGTTTTCAAAGTCATAAACGAAATTACAAACATTACCATTTATGACATTTGAAATCTGACACCTTCACGAAATGGAGATTAAGCATGAAAATCATGAATT
>JAJBTR010000218.1:2460-8744 GCA_020860745.1 Lachnospiraceae bacterium
ATGAATTCCTCAGACCTTGTGACTGCCGTAAGAACAACCCGAAAAGACCTCCACTATACCCAGGCTTTTTTATCGGAGTTTCCCGGGTTGAGTATCTGCTTTATCTCAGACCTGGAAAATGGAAAACCCACTGTGGAATTTGAAAAGGCGCTGACCCTCGTCAACATTCTCGGCATGGATCTGTTTGCTGAAGTACGAGAATAGCATGGCCGGAAGAAAACATGCATGAACAGAGCAACATCTGCGTTTTTAACTATCTGATCGGGAATACAGACAACCATTAAAAAAATCTGTCTCTGCTCTACAGTGAGGACTTAAAGATAATCCGCCTTGCACCGGCGTATGACATTCTCAGCACAAAGATTTATGAAAACAGTGCTGATGAAATGGCACTCAGCATCGGAGAAGTATACCGAATTGATGATATCACACGCGAAAGTTTCTTGCTGGAAGCAGGAAAAATCGGTCTCGGAAAAAACATGGCGCAGAACCGCATTGACAAAATGGTAAGTCTGTTTGAGTCGGCTCTGCTTCAGTCGGCAAGTGAGTTACAATCACAGGACTTTACAGATGCAGAGGATATTGCAGGGGAAATATGGCTGCAGGGAAAAACCAGAACACAACGGCTTAGAAAATAAAGTGATCGTTTTTATTTCGCAGAACGAGCCATCTTATGAAATGAAAACAGCCCCGCACTATGCGGTTACCACAGTCTGCGGGGCATCAAAATTGTTCAGATTTTCGTCTCTTTTCGTTCCTATTTTACCAACAGTGATTTCCCTGTCATCTCCGCAGGCTGCTCCAGTCCCATCAGCTCGATGAGCGTCGGCACGATATCCGCCAGACATCCGCCCTCGCTCAGCTTGTAAGAAGGATCCGCGTTGACCAGGCTGAACGGCACCGGATTCGTCGTGTGCGCCGTGTGCGGCTTGCCGGTCTCGTAGTCGATCATCTTCTCCGCATTGCCGTGGTCGGCACAGATAAAGAGGATACCATCCACGTCTTTGATCGCCTGCACCGCGTCGCCGACCAGGCTGTCTACACGCTCCACCGCAGCTACTGCGGCCGGTATTACGCCGGTGTGTCCCACCATATCCGGGTTGGCAAAGTTGATGACGATGACATCATACTTGTCCGACTTTATGGCCTCCACCAGATCCATCCCCACCTCGGGAGCACTCATCTCCGGCTTCAGGTCGTAGGTAGCAACCTCCTTAGGCGAAGCCACCAGCAGGCGGGCCTCATCCACATTGGGCTCCTCCACGCCGCCGTTGAAGAAAAATGTCACATGGGCGTACTTCTCCGTCTCTGCCAGACGGAGCTGCTTTTTTTCGTTCTTCGCAAGGAATTCACCGAATGTGTTGGAGATGGACTCCTTCTCAAAAGCGATAATCTTGTTCGGGATCGTCTCATCATAGTCTTTAAAGCAGACGTAGGTGAGTTTCATAAAAGGCCGCTCGAATCCTGCAAAGGTATCGTCGCAGAACACTCTGGTAATCTCTCTGGCACGGTCCGGACGGAAGTTAAAAAAGATCACCGAATCATTCTCTTTTACCAGGGAAAGCGGCTGCCCTTCCTCATCTGTGATAACCGTCGGGAGGACAAACTCATCCGTCACGCCCTCCGCATAGGAATCCGCCAGCGCCTGCACCGGGCAGGTTGCCTGCACGCCGATGCCGTACACCAGGGAATCGTAGGCTTTCTTCACACGGTCCCAGTTGGTATCACGGTCCATCGCGTAGTAACGCCCGGAAAGAGAAGCCACCCGGCCCACGCCGATTTCATCCATCTTCGCCACAAGCTGCTCCACATAGCCCTTGCCGGATGCCGGAGGCGTGTCCCTGCCATCCAGAAATGCGTGAACATACACTTTGGAAAGTCCGTGCCGCTTCGCCATCTCCAGCAAACCGTACAGATGCGTGATATGGCTATGCACACCTCCGTCTGAGAGCAGTCCCCAAAGGTGAAGATCCGAGTTATTTCTCTTACAGTTTTCAATGGCCGCCAGAAGTCCCTTATTTTCAAAAAAGTCGCCGTCCTCGATAGACTTTGTGATGCGGGTCAGATCCTGATAAATGATGCGCCCCGCTCCGATGTTCATATGGCCGACCTCGGAGTTTCCCATCTGCCCATCGGGAAGACCGACTGCCAGACCGGAAGCGTTGCCTTTCACAAAGGGGTATTCTTCCATCAGACTGTCCATCACCGGAGTGTTCGCCATGGCAATCGCGTTGCCTTCGGGGTTATCATTTAAGCCATAGCCATCGAGAACCATTAAAACAATAGGTTTCTTCATGTTTTTCTTCCTTTACTCTGCTGAATCAATACGAAATTCCCATTTACATTACGAATAAGTGTGCAAAAATGAATTCAACAGGGGCACATCTGAGCGCCCCTTTATGAATTGTTTTCTGCACACTTATGCCAATACTTTCAAGGGAATTTCTCCGCTTGTTTCGCAATGAAATGATTATCATCACTATTATTCCACCGGACTCCCAACAACAGGTTAGGAATATCCAGTACTGTCAAAACTTTAATAATTGACAATAGAACCAAAGTCCGGTTTCAGGGACGCACCGCCTACCAGGCCGCCGTCGATGTCCGGTTTTCCGAAGAGCTCCGCCGCGTTCTTGCCGTTTACAGATCCGCCGTACTGGATGCGGATGGCCTCAGCGGTCGCCTCGTCATAGACCTCGGCGATGCAGGCACGGATTGCGCCGCAGACTTCCTCTGCCTGATCCGCAGTGGCTGTCTCGCCGGTGCCGATGGCCCAGATCGGTTCGTAAGCGATCACGGCTGTCTTTGCCTGATCCGCAGTTACATCCTGGAATGCGATCTTGATCTGCATACGGATCCAGTCAATGTAGATACCCTGCTTTCTCTGGGTCAGCGTCTCACCGCAGCACACGATCGGGGTGATGCCGTGCTCGAATGCTTTCAGCACTTTTTTGTTGACGGTCTCGTCAGTCTCCGCGAAATATTCTCTGCGCTCGGAATGACCGATGATGACATACTTTACGCCCGCATCGGTCAGCATCGCCGGTGCGATCTCTCCGGTGTAAGCACCTTTCTCCTCATAGTACATATTCTCAGCACCGATCTGGATGTTGCTGCCCTTTGCAGCTTCGATCGCCGGGATGATGTCGATGGCGGGTACACAGAACACCACGTCCACATCATCGTTTGCTACCAACGGCTTTAACTCGTTGATCAGAGCGACCGCCTCGCTGGGGGTCTTGTTCATTTTCCAGTTGCCTGCGATAATTTTCTTTCTTGCCATGGGTAAATCTCCTCTTTCTGAATTTTTTTGAGTGAGAAACATCAACGCTCTATTTTACGGGCAACATGAATCCAGTTTTCAACGCAGACACGGCAGAGATTTTCTACCTTTCCTCGCCGCCTATCGTTTACTGCCTCCGCAAACTCGCACGTACCGTGCTCAAACATGCTTCGGCAGCAAACGACTATGCTAAGCTCGACGTTCGCTTATGGCTCCGTCTCGCTAAGCGCCGCATGCATACATGAAACTTAGCGCTCAGATATCGCCCTCGGCGATTCTTCGCTGAGTTTCATAGTAACACTATGCTCAGAAAGCTGACGAAAATCTGCCTACCGTCTGCTTATGAAAATGGAATTCATATTTCCCGCATATACCATGTCGGCATGTTTCTCACTCACCAACTTTATGCGTATACCTGTTATTAACGATCATTCGCTGCCGCCACACCGGGAAGCTCCTTGCCCTCAAGGAATTCCAGGGACGCGCCGCCGCCAGTGGAAATGTGGGTCATCTTGTCGCCGAAGCCGAGCTGGTTGACCGCCGCCGCGGAATCGCCGCCTCCGATGATCGTGGTTGCATCGGTCTCCGCCAGCGCTTTCGCCACCGCGATGGTACCTGCCGCCAGAGTCGGGTTCTCGAAGACGCCCATCGGGCCGTTCCATACCACGGTTTTCGCGGATTTCACTGCATCTGCGTACAGCGCCTGTGTCTTCGGGCCGATGTCGCAGCCCTCGCGATCTGCCGGCATATTCTCAGAATCATATACTTCTGTCTCAACCGGAGCATCGATCGGGTTCGGGAACTGAGCGATCGTCACAGAATCCACCGGCAGAAGCAGAGTCTTGCCAAGGGATTTTGCCTTTTCCATCATCTCTTTGCAGTAGTCGATCTTCGTGTCGTCTACCAGAGAGTTGCCGATCTCATAGCCCATCGCCTTCTGGAACGTGTAAGCCATACCGCCGCCAATGATCAGAGTGTCACATTTCTCCAGAAGGTTGGAGATCACATTCAGCTTATCCGCCACCTTGGCACCGCCGAGAATTGCAACAAACGGGCGCTCCGGTGTCTCCACCGCATTACCAAGGAAATCAATCTCTTTCTGCATCAGATAGCCGACCACCGCGGTATCCACCAGCTTTGCCACGCCCACGTTGGAGCAGTGCGCCCGGTGAGCCGTACCGAATGCATCGTTTACAAATACATCGCAGAGGGAAGCAAGATCTTTGGAAAAAGCTTCGCCGTTCTTCGTCTCCTCCGGGCGGAAGCGGGTGTTCTCCAGAAGGATCACATCGCCATCCTGCATCGCCTCAACCGCCGCGCGCGCGTTGGATCCGACAACCTCCGGGTCAGCCGCGAACTTCACTTCCTGACCGAGCAGCTCGGAAAGGCGGGCCGCCACGGGAGCCAGTGTCTTGGTCTGCTTATCTTCCTCGGTCTTAACCTTGCCGAGATGAGAGCAGAGGATCACTTTGCCGCCGTCTGCAATCAGCTTTTTGATCGTGGGAAGAGCTGCGACGAGACGGTTCTCATCGGTGATCTGCCCGTTTTTCAAAGGTACGTTAAAATCACATCTGCAAAGAACCTTTAAACCTTTTACATTGATGTCATCTACGGATTTCTTATTTAATCCCATGTCATAGTCTCCTTTTTTATAACAATCAAGCAGAAGACAACTTCTGCCTCATACCCGTTGCGCGGTGTGCGGACAGCACAGCTGTCATGTTCCTTACGCACCCCTGCACATGTAACAAGGGTCCGGTCCTTATCTGACCGGACCCTTAAGAGTCTGTGTATCTGCACTGCAATCTTCCGTATGTGGAATAATTCACAGTGCATCAGCCATCTGCCGGCATACCGCACGGAAAACAATCAAACGTTATGCCTTATGTAAAGCTGTCTGAGATAGATTAAGCCAGCTCAGCGAAGTATTTGATGGTGCGAACCATCTGGCTGGTGTAGCTGTTCTCATTGTCATACCAGGAAACAACCTGTACCTGTGTGGTGCCGTTGTCAAGCGGAAGTACCATGGTCTGGGTTGCATCAAAGAGAGAGCCATAGGTCATGCCAATGATATCAGAAGAAACGATCTCGTCCTCATTGTATCCATAGGACTCGTTCGCCGCCGCTTTCATCGCTGCGTTAATCTCGTCAACAGTAACGGAACCCTCTACTACTGCGTTAAGCATAGTGGTGGAACCGGTCGGGGTCGGTACACGCTGTGCAGCGCCGATGAGTTTGCCGGAAAGCTCCGGGATAACAAGGCCGATTGCCTTTGCAGCGCCGGTGCTGTTCGGAACGATATTCACAGCCGCTGCACGGGATCTTCTCAGATCACCCTTTCTCTGCGGGCCGTCCAGAGTCATCTGGTCGCCGGTGTAAGCGTGGATCGTGCACATGATACCAGTCTTGATCGGAGCCAGGTTGTTCAGAGCCTGAGCCATCGGAGCAAGGCAGTTGGTGGTGCAGGAAGCTGCGGAAATGATCTTGTCCTCAGCGGTCAGAGTATCCTGGTTTACATTATATACGATAGTAGGAAGGTCATTGCCTGCCGGAGCGGAGATGACAACTTTCTTAGCGCCTGCATTGATGTGCGCCTGTGCTTTAGCCTTGGAAGTATAGAATCCGGAGCACTCCAGAACTACGTCAACATCCAGCGCCGCCCACGGGCAGTTGTTTGCATCCGGCTCAGCGTAGATCTTGATCTCCTGACCGTCAACAGTGATGGAATCCTCACCTGCAACTACAGTATCAGCTTTTGCGTACTTGCCCTGTGAAGAATCATATTTTAATAAGTGAGCCAGCATCTTGGGGCTGGTCAGATCGTTGATCGCTACGATCTCATATCCCTCTGCGCCAAACATCTGTCTGAAAGCCAGACGACCGATACGGCCAAATCCATTGATTGCAACTTTTACTGCCATTTCTCATTCCTCCTAGAATAATTAATAGTGGACCTGGAAAATCGGACAGGTTCCTTTTCCAATCCTTCCCTATTCTACAT
>JAJBTR010000373.1 GCA_020860745.1 Lachnospiraceae bacterium
AAGCGATGCCATTAAAAGAGAAATCGACCTTGCCGTTCTTGATATACCACCAGCCGTTGGAATTGCTGTAATTAGCAACTCCGGTGTAGGAAGTCTGTACCTTGCTGCCAACAACATAATACCAGGTGCCTTTCGTGCCAAGTGCGCCGGTCTTATCCTGGATGACATTGTTATTATTGAACTTGACCTTGCCGCTTTCGCAGTACCAGGATCCGTTGCTGTTGGTGCCAAAGCCGGTATAGTTAAACTGCACTTTGCCGCCTTTCACATACCACCAGCCATTTTTGTTTTTGGCTACAGTATTGGCTGAGAAATCGACCTTGCCGTTCTTGATATACCACCAGCCATTACTGTTGGCATAATCCGCAACTCCAGTGTATCCTGTCTGTACTTTGCTGCCCGTCACATAATATCAGGTGCCCTTTGTGCCCAGCGCCCCGGTTTTATCCTGGATTACACTGTTCTTTTTAAAGGTCACCTTGCCGTTCTCACAGTACCAGGAGCCGTTGCTGTTGGTACCGAAGCCGGTGTAAGAAAACTGTACCTTGCCGCCTTTCACATACCACCAGCCATTTTTATTGTGCGCTATCGTATTGGCTGAGAAGTCTACTTTACCGTTTTTCACATACCACCAGCCATTGGCATTGGCGTAGTCCGCGACGCCGGTGTAGCTTGTCTGGATAACACCGTTTTTGTAATAGTACCAGTTCCCATCCGATGCCTTATAGACGCCGTTTAATGTTGCTGCCTCGGCTGTGACTGTCCCGGCTACGTTGGCAACGGCCGGGATAGCTGCAGCCAGGCACAGGGCCGCACATAGTGAAAGAATCAGTTTTTTGCTTTCTTCATTGTTTTACTCCCCTTTACTGTTTTGTGACAATTCTATTCTATCGCTTCGTTCCTGTTTATTTTAGTGTTTATGACTCTATTTGTCAATGATTGCAAAATTTCATTTTATACTGAACATTGAGGTGTTCAGATGAGATATAACGAACGGATACGCGAGCTTCGGGAAGACCATTCCCTGACCCAACAAAAAATTGCTGACCTGCTCCATATCGGGCAGCGGACCTACGCTGATTACGAAAGCGGGAAGACCAGGATACCTATTGACAGTATCCTGATCCTTGCGAAACATTACAACGTATCCATGGATTATATCACCGGTGCAAGCAACATCCTCACACCATATCCGACCAGATAGGCAGCTGTAATTGATAAAGTTCAGCTGCTTATTTTATTCTATCTGTACCATATACCGGTCAAACCGATGGATCGAAGCATCCAGCTCACGGTGCACCGCTTCCAGATAAAACCTTACCGCAGTGATCATATAAATATCTTTTGATTCCTGCTCATAGGCACATTCTACCACCCGAAGCATCCGCAGTAAAGATTCTAATGTATGCCTGACTTCCATAAAATCACGCAGAATCCCATATAATTCGTTCCTGTATCCAGCCATCTTAATGTCATCCTCCTGTCTAAAATCTATCTCTGGTATATCAAAGGTTAAACCGCTACTTCCTGTATCGCCTGCCGGATATCTGCATCTGCAGCCTCCCGCAGGTATGGCAGGCACGCAAGGAAATTACTTTTGCGCATATTCGTCAGGTTACGGATATGCTTCCAGTTCAACACCCCGCCATCCTGCATGATCTGCCTGGCCGCCCAGACAACTTCCCGCGCCCAATACTGCTCCTGCGTTTCCTGATACCGTTCTACCTCGGCCCTGCACAGCGGGAGGTAATGGGATATCCTCCCGCCCGGCAGGTCGAGTATTCTTTCCACAGCAGCGATGGAAACTTTCTTCGGCCTTACACATTCGCCGCCATATAAATCTTTTACTGCCACCTTTACAAGAGGAAGCGTATCCCTGTCGATCTGCGCCCAGTCCAACGCTTTCCTCCCTGTTTGTGAGGGTCTCTCACCGGCCTTTAAACAGCCCCGGCTCTTCCTCTCACCAATGGCCTTTACCGTGTCATACGGGGCATGTAAGCGCCTGGCGATCTCCGGGTACTTGAAGCCCTGTTCGTGCAACAAAAACACCTGCTCATCAAAGGCTGCATGCTGTGGTTTCTCCGGCAGTGCCATGTGGACCAGCTCTCTGGCTGGTACATTTAGGAACAGCGCCATCAGGCAGACCTCATAACAATTATAGTGTTCATCGTTAAGCACCTTCTGGATCTGCCAGATTTCCGTAAACCGGTTATCCGGCAAGTCCTTATAGTATTCTGTAAAATCCGCATGGAACAGGGCGATATTCCTCTGTTCCCCACGTATTGACAGATACTTTGTCCCCTCCATCCTGCTATGTAAAAATGCTCCTGTCGATACCGTTGATTCCGGGTCAAATCCTGACTGGAAGACTTCTGAGACATACCCGGCAACCCTGCATTCTATCCCATTGCCGGATACTTCCGCCGGAATTGTTAACGGCACCATCTCCTCTGCTGTAGTCAGCATCGGGCTCGTCTTCCCGCTGATGGCAACAGCGGAATCGATCAGATGACACCCATGGACCGGGCATATATTAACGCCCGCCATCTGATGCTCCCGGTGCCAGTATGTCTCACCATACCGTTCCCTGTCACGCTCCGCACAGGCAGGGCAGTACCGTAAATACCTGCCCCCGCCGTTTCCTATTGGCAAGGGTAATAAATTCTGGTAGTTCCCCTCCATATACATCATCGACTGGAATGCCTTTTGTTTCCTTACTATGGGGAGGAACCGCCCATAGTATGGAAACATCGTATGTTTTAAAATAACCTCTTCCATCGGCATATTACGCAGCAGAGATTCTTTCGCCTCCGGCGTCAAGTGGTTGATAAATTCCATGTCCGGGCGGACGGCAGGATTGAAAAATAAATCCTCTGCACAATACCGGTAAGCCGGATAACCGCATTTTACATACAGCCTTGCAAAGAGGCTGTAGACCAGCTCATCCGGGTAAAACTCCGGAAAGTATGGAATCATACCGCCACCTCCTCTACCGTAAAATACTGTTTTAACAAAGACACGATATCTAACCTTTCTGATTTTGCTTTCCCCGCCAGGGAGGAAACAGACACATCGTGTCCTGCTTCCTCACCTGCAGCGGAAGCAGTAATATTATTAATACGCTCCTTGACTTTTTTCCTCCTGCCCGTCTGCGGCTTATGTGTAACCGCAGGCTGTATGTAGCTGTGGAGCAGTGTCAGCCGTTTCCGGTACGCCTCATCCAGGGCAGGACGGTCTAATATCTCTCTCCCGGAAAGGATCGCCATCTCCTGCGCATCGTGGATGAGGGATACCACGACAGACACAACTCCCCCGCTGTGCTCAAACAGCCACGATGCGAGATCAGCTGTCAGCTCTGTCTGATTCTGTACATACTGATAGGAAAACAGTACGCTGCTGACCTCCAGAAAAACATCGCCGTATTCCATCGGTCCATACTGCAGGCCCACGCTCCGCCGGGCCAGCTGCATGGCCTGTTCAAAGAACGGGACCGCCTCCGGCGTCCCTACCATACAGATCGAGATCCCGCTGTTGTTGATCAGCTGCGTCAACGCCCCGACCAGGCTTTTGCCGTTCTTGGAATTGACGACATGCTGTATCTCATCGCATACCAGCAGGCCGATATGATTTAAGTAGACCTGTGAGGCACTTCCGATCAGCATGTCAGTCGTTGCCCTTGACCGTATGGCATTGGTATAATAATTACTTCCAAGGGCTTCATCCACTTTACGCAGGATTTCTAACAGCATCCCCTTTACAGACGAATCAAACGGGCACTGCACGGTCAGGCAGGGCAGGATCTTTATATACGGCTTCTTTACTTCTATGATCCGATTCTCCGTCATAAGCGTGATCGCACGGCTTATGGCGGAGGACTTCCCGATCCCGGATGTCCCAATGATGGTAAAGCTGTCGGAGTCGCCCATGATCGAAGTATAGTCCTGGCATAAGAACGCCCTGTGGTTTTCATATCCCTGCCTGACTGCCATCTTTGACGACTTCTTTTGCAACGAGCGTACCATTGCCAGATACAGCTTATGGTAAATCTCTGCGGACATGGCAGACGGGATATAGACCCGGTATAAATCCTGCAGCGCCATCAGGCGCTGTGTCTGGCTTTCCGTCCTTACTGCGGAATCGTATTCCGGCAGGATCGCCAGTCTGCGGGTGAGCTTATCGCCAGACATAAGCTCCGGCAGTGACGATAAGATTTTCTGATAATCAGGCATTGATCCCGCCCTCCTTCACATAATCGAGGTGGCGGCGGTCACGCTCCCGCTGGCGGACCTTCCGCACGCCTTTTACGTCAGTATCTGCGGAGGATGCGGCATGTGCTACCGCCTCGATCTGGGCGGCCAACGCCACCTTTGCTTTTAAAGTATCCTCTGATACGGCTTTTACAAGTGCTTTCTGCTGGTCCCGCAGCTGGCGCACCCCGGTAAGGCCAAGCCCCTCAAAACGGCCCTCAACCAGAGTAAAACGGACATAGGCGCCATTTTCCATCAGCCAGATATAAGAGACATCTTCCGGATTATAGGCAGCGGTAGCTGTGCCACCCGCCAGATACTTCTCTGCATAATCCTCGTGGTGATACCGAAGGCCATTTACCTTAAATCCGTATCGGGTAAATTTCCCCTCAGCCCTGGGAAGCAGGGTAAGCGTCAGCTCTCTGGGCGACACAGGAATGCGGTTGCACCCTTCCTGTGCCAGCCCAAAGTTCCAGATATCACTTGCGTGCGGCGCAATCCCCGCCGCCAGCATGGCATCCGTATACGGATAATTCTCCATGATCCTCTTACTGTTATAATAATAGATACAGTGCAATAACACCTGCTCAAACTGTGCCATGGTAAGGCAGGCATCCTTCCTGTAATCATGCGCTCCCCGCTCCCGGTAGTCCGGCTCGACCACACCTTTCCCTTTTAAGTAAGGCTTGTAGGATTCCTGGACCAGGTCGAAAAATTTCTCTACCGGGGATTTTAACTCTGCCCGGAAAGACGGCAGGTTTATGATCGTGACCCCAAGCTCCGTGATCTGCTCTACCGTCTGCGAGATATACTCGCTTCCCCGGTCAGTGACTAAGACTGCCGGGATAGCGCCGCTGCAGTCCCACTCTGCCGTTTTGATCTGGATCCCATGGCTAAGGCATAACTCCGCTTTATCCCGGACCACATTTAAAAACAGTCCCCGGAGGCTGTAGACACCTCCCTCCCAGGAAAGGAAATACCCTTCACAAAGCCCGCTGTACGCATCGATACAGGCGGTGAGGATCGGCCTGCCGATGAGCTTCCCCGCATCATCTACCAGGTAGATGTCACAGACCGTAGCGTCCAGCATCCCCACGCCGACATGCGGGGCAAACTCCTGTATGCCCCCGCCTGTCAGCGGGCGGCTGTTCCTCTGGTAATCCTTTAACCCGTTCCTGGAGATAAGGTAATTTTGGATATTCTTTGTTTTCCGGTAAAAGTAACGGAACTGATAGAATGACGGGTATCCCGGAATCAGATTCCCCTCGCCATCGCAGTATTTCTCTTTCAGCAGTAAGGTATATGCCGTCATCAGGCTGTTCTTTTTGTAGTTATAAAAATATTTATTCAGCGCCCAGCGCATGTTCTTCTGGTCGCGGGTCAGTCCGGGCTTGTCCGCCCTCTTATGCGGGGCGAACGCCCTGATGTCCCGGTAAGCCAGGTAACGGCACAGATAAGACCTTACCGTCTGCTTTGAAACGCCCCACTGCTCCGATGCAAGGGCGATCGCTTTGGAACGCTCCGCTTCCACCCCGACAAAAGGTAAAATCCCTGCGACCATCGTGAACCGCTCACGGATGCGCTTCCTGCACTCTGCGTCAAGGGAATCCATTTCCGGGAACGCGGCGCCTGTAAGCTCCTGCAATTCCTCTTCTGTACAGGGCTTGTACCCTGCCAATCTCTCTTTGCAGGAGCCATATCCAGCCGAACCCTCTTTATAAGGGTCATACCCATCCAATGATTCTTTTGTAACCCAGCGGGGCATCGTAAGCTTCACGCAGTCGATCACCAGCAGCCGGTCTTCCTTGACCGCTAATACCCTGACAGCAGAATCCCCGGATGTATAAATGCTATTTTTCTCCATCGATGACTAACCCCCAATCTGAAACACCATGCCGTAACCAATAGTTCCTTGACGCATCCAGCAGCCGGACGGTCATTGGCTTTAATAGAAACCGCCGGGAAACACATTCCCGCACCATTAAGTCACCGCCAGCCTTCACGCAGACAAAGTCAGACGTATACTCCCCTTCCGGCAAACTAGCAAGCAGTACATTACATCGAAACTCCGTCACCTCCTCACACCCTTGTAAGATGTCTGCATAAGCGGACTGGATCGCATCATACGTCCGGCAGACCTCCTTACACTTTGCCAGGGCGCGCTTCTCACAGCGCCCCTTGTAGCCTTTCTTCCTCATAACAGCACCTGTCCTTTCTGTTCCACAGGAATAGGATTCTCCCAAAAGCATCCCCAAAAACAAATGATTTTCCCCAAAAACAGATAATTCCTCCCAAAACCACCGCTTTTGGGAAACGCGGATATCCGCGGGAACCATTGATTTTACTTGGGTTTAAGTGCATTACAGCTTTTCCCAAAAACAGACATTCCAAAAATCACTATGTCACGGGGCAATCCCATTTATCCTCCAGGGGGCAAACTCCGTTATCCTTTCTCTTTTTCTTCTTCGATGATTTTTGGGCTGTCCCGGTGAAAGCCGCCACTGCTCCTCCCATCCCGGAAACCCTTGATTTTCCTTAATTTGCTGCCATGTCTGTGGCGAAAAAAAGACCCTGGGGAAGTTACTCCTCAAGGTCTGTTTCTTTTTCTTTTCTGGATATTTCCTTTTGCCCTTTTGGGGATAAAAGGGGGTGCCCTGTGACACATTACTTATTCAAATTCTATCGTTCCAGGCGGCTTACTGGTCAGATCATACATAACCCGATTAACCCCCTTCACCTCATTAATAATCCGGTTCATCACCCGGTTCAGCACTTCAAACGGAATCTCCGCCGCCTCGGCCGTCATGAAATCTATCGTCTTCACAGCCCGAAGCGCCACCGCGTAATCATACGTCCGCTCATCGCCCATCACGCCCACGGAGCGCATATTGGTGAGCGCCGCAAAATACTGGTTAATCTCCTGATCAAGCCCTGCCTTTGCGATTTCCTCACGGTAAATCGCGTCTGCGTCCTGCACGATGCGCACTTTTTCTGCCGTCACCTCGCCGATGATACGAATGCCGAGTCCCGGCCCCGGGAAAGGCTGACGATATACGAGATATTCCGGGATTCCGAGCTCAAGTCCCGCCTTACGAACCTCATCCTTAAACAGATCGCGCAGCGGCTCGATGATTTCCTTAAAATCGACATAATCCGGCAGGCCGCCTACGTTGTGATGTGATTTGATGACCGCGGATTCGCCGCCGAGGCCGCTCTCCACCACATCCGGATATATCGTGCCCTGCACCAGGAAATCCACGGCGCCGATCTTTTTTGCCTCTTCCTCAAAAACCCGGATAAACTCCTCGCCAATGATTTTTCGCTTTGCCTCCGGCTCGGAAACCCCGGCCAGTTTCTGATAAAATCTCTCCTGCGCATTTACACGGATAAAGTTCAGGTCATAATTGCCTTCCGGTCCGAAGACGGCTTCCACCTCGTCACCTTCGTTTTTGCGGAGAAGACCCTGGTCTACAAATACACAGGTAAGCTGATCGCCGACTGCCTTGGAAAGAAGGACCGCCGCCACGGAAGAATCCACGCCGCCGGAGAGCGCACAGAGCACTTTTCCGTCGCCTACTTTCTCACGGATTGCACGGATGGACTGCTCCACAAAGGAATCCATCTTCCAGTCTCCGGCACATCCGCAGACGCCGCGCACAAAGTTGTACAGCATCTTTGTTCCCTCTTTTGTGTGCAGCACTTCCGGATGGAACTGAATCGCATACAACTGCCGATCGGTATCCTCTGCCGCGGCAACCGGACAGTCTGCCGTGTGTGCGGTGATCCGAAATCCCGGCGCTGTCTGCGAAATATAATCAAAATGGCTCATCCAGCAGGTTGTAGTGGGAGAAACATTGGAAAACAGCTCGGAAGTTGTGTCGACAAACACTTCCGTTTTACCATACTCCCGCACCTCGGCACGCTCCACTTTCCCATCAAGAATGTGCTGCATCAGCTGTGCGCCGTAGCAAAGACCAAGCACCGGAATCCCCAGTTCAAAAAGTTCTTTTGTATAAGTGGGTGAATCCTCCTCATAGCAACTGTTTGGTCCTCCCGTAAGAATAATCCCCCTCGGGTTCATCTCCTTAATTTTTTCAATCCCGGTTTTATAAGAATAAATCTCACAGTATACGCCGCATTAATCCAGAACAATTACTGTCTCTCTGTTCATTCACGCTTCCTCCCTTTATCTGTTTTTCTATATTAGCTAACGAAAAATCATTTTCTCCTATATCGAAAATCGTATAAGCGATGACATTCTGAAAAATCTCCCTGGTATTAGACTTTGACATTACACCCGCTTTATATTTCCCACAGGATTCTAAATATCCAAAGACATTATATATCACTCCCGCCATACATGACAAGGGAAAAATACAGACAGCCAGGGTTGTTTCACGAACTTTTTATCCAAGACCAAACCCCATGACAAGACAT
>JAJBTR010000018.1 GCA_020860745.1 Lachnospiraceae bacterium
ACGGGGCGGAATCCGCGGGCGCTGGTGTCTGCGTTGGGGAAGGCGGCGGGCGCGGTTTACTAATTTGCGGTTTTGTTTCGGTGATATTGGCTATTTATGTATGGACTGAAGCGGCAGATATCGTGATATAGTTTCAGGCAACCGGGCAACGATCTGGTATGAATATTTATGCTTTTCTATATGCCTTGTGGAGGTCAGGTGTTAGATAATAAGTGAAAATAAAGCAGCAGGAAAGAGCAGGTAAGTAAGATATGACGAACAGGATTGAAGATGAAAACGAGAATAGGATTGACAGGAACGCCCCGGAGGAAGAACTGATCTCCGAGGTAGTCGAGCGCGAGAACGCGATGGACGGAGCGGAGAAACAGCAGCGGGAGGATGCCTACAATGCTTATGTGAAGAAAGTGACGCCGACCTACAGCACGCCGCTTCATATGGTAAAAGCGTTTGCGGTTGGCGGAGCGATATGCGCTGCCGGTCAGATGATTACGAATTTCTGCATGAATGTCCGCGGCATGGATCAGATGACGGCGGGCAGGTGGACCAGCCTGATTCTGGTTCTGGCCAGCGCGGTGCTGACAGGGTTTAACATCTACCCGTCCCTGGCCCAGTTTGCCGGCGCGGGCGTGCTGGTGCCGATCACGGGGTTTGCAAACGGCATCACGTCCGCCGCATTGGAGTATAAAAAAGAGGGTCAGGTTTTCGGACTGGGGGGGCGCAGATTTTTTCGATTGGGGGTCCGGTGATCCTTTACGGAATTTTCACCAGCTGGGTGCTGGGGCTGATCTACTGGGTGGGGAAGCTGGCGGGAGTGGTGTGACCTGGGATGAAGACAGAAATATTGCGGACGCTGAATTATATTCCCGGGGCGAGGAAGTCCCTCCTGGTATCTCTGATTTTTGAGTGGTACTCTCGAAGAAAAATCCGGCGCACTATTTAAAAGTTATTTCTTAACAGTTCCTAAGTTACACTTTCCTCCCGTTTTTGTCCGGTATTCCCATCTCGGTCCGGTATTTGTTGACCGTCCGCCGGGAGAGGTGGATATCGGATTCTTTTAATTTTTCACTCAGGGTCTGGTCGCTGAAAGGTTTCTTTTTGTTTTCCGCCGCAATAAGCTGGCGGATTTTTTCCTTAGCCTGTTCTACTGTGGTCTCCGCCTGCGTGACCTGTGACCTGCTGGCTATCGGGGTCAGAAAATAGCTCAGCGGGAAAACCCCATAGGAGCACTGAAGGTACTTGCTGCGCAGGCAGCGGCTGATCGTGGACTCGTGCAGGTCCAGCGCGGCGGCGAGGTCTGTCAGCCGGAGCGGGTTTTTGTGACCGGGTCCGTCGATGAAAAACGGTTCCTGTAATTCTACAATCGCATGAATCACACGGGAAAGTGTGGAGGTGCGGTGCTGAATGCAGTTCTGCACCCACTCGGCCTGCTGGATTTTATCCTGCAGGTATTTTTTTGCTTCGGTATCCTGTGTCTCCTGATACAGATTCTGATAGTAGCTGTTGATTGTAAAGTGGGGGTACTGGTATTCGTTCACCAGAATTTCAAAGTGATCCTCCAGTTTGATGACGACGGCGTCCGGGCTGATGTAGCGCAGGTGTTCCCGGCTGCTGAAAGAATTGCCCGGTTTGGGGTTGAGTCGGCAAATCACATCGCACGCCGCATAGACTTCATCCGGGTTAACATTCAGCTTGCGGGCCAGAATCTGCTGATGGTTTTTCGCGATATCTTCCAGATGATCCCGGACAATCGTTGTCGTCAGCGCATCGTCTTCTCCCAGGCGTTCCAGCTGCAATAACAGACATTCCTTTAAATCCCGCGCGCCGACACCAGCCGGGTCAAGCTGCTGTATCTCGCGGAGCAAATCCAGAGCCTGCTGTTCCGGGCAGGAAAAACGAACCGCAACATCAGACAGCGGCTCCGTAAAGTAACCGCGGGAATCCAGAGATTCTGCCAGATAGTGGATGATGCGGCGCTCTGTCTCAGAAAAATCGTGGAGCAGCATCTGGGAGAGGAGATAGTCGGCCAGTGTCTCAGCGGAGGCTTCTGCGTTGTGCCAGTTGGTGGAATCATCCTGGGCGGAACGATCCTGCTGGTAGTATACCCGGTTCTGGTAGTCGGTGGATTCCAGCCAGTCCAGCTTTCGCTGGAGATCCTCCTGTGCCTGATTGCCGGTATCCTCAGAGGGGGAGTTCAGATCCACCACAGGATTCTCCATGGAAAGATTTTCTATGTAATTTTCCAGTTCTGTGATGCTCATCTGCAGGATTTCCATGGACTGAATCATCTGCTGGTTCAGGTTTTGATGCTGGTTTATCTCAATCGTTAATTCCATAGCCGTTCACTCTTTTCTTTCGACATCTTTTGTGCGTTTCACCTGCTTATAGTATAAAACAAAACTGCATGGTCACGCAAGACTAACTGATGGATTTGCAGTTTGTAACTCTGCAAAAAGAATTGCTGATACGCAAGGGATGCAGGCGGACAGCCGGAGAATATGCCATAAATACACAGATATTTTTTCACTTTGAAACATGGCATGAGAATTGCTTGTTAGAGAGCAGTGACAAAAAAAACAGCTATCTGACTCATGATGATAATGAGTGCAAAGCTGGAAATACATGCCGGCATGTATTTGACGAGCGGCGAAATGTGATCTTGAATCGCAGATTCATGAGATAAGGAAGAGGGAGGGACAGTATGCAGGAGGAAAATAACATATTGGAGCGTTTTCGCCTGGACGGAAAAACTGCCGTTGTAACAGGGGCGGCGGGAAATATCGGATATCACACCGCAATGACATTTGCGCAGGCAGGCGCGGGGGTTGCGATTGTAGATCTGCCCCAGTGTCTGGAGCGGTCAAAAGCGGTGGCGGCGGAGTTTTCTGAAAACTATCAGGTTCCGGCGGCTGCTTACGGCTGCGACCTGACTGACGCGAAAGCGGTAAAGGAGATGTTTCTGAAAATAGAGGCAGATCTGGGAAGTGTGGATGTCGTTCACAACAATGCAGGTATTGGCGGTGCATTGGCACCGGATGTGGAGGAATGGGATCCGGAACATGAGATGGATCATCTGGCGCATTGGAAACAGGTCCTGGACATTAATCTGGTCAGTCAGTATATCGTGGCGACGGAAGCCGCCCGGGTAATGATAAAAGAAGGGCATGGCGGAAGTATCATCAATACCGCTTCTCTGGCCGGTCATGTGGTGAATCAGGGACCGATGGGAAAAACAATGGATGATTCCTCCTACGGTGTGTCAAAAGCAGGAGTGCTGTATTTTACAAAACACTTTGCTTCCCAGGTGATAAAGTATGGGATCCGTGTGAATTCTATCTCCCCGGGATACTGTTACAGTCCCGGATTGCATGACGGGCTGCCGAAAGAGATTATGGACTGTTATGTGACGACGCAGCCGGCTATGCGGATGGCGCAGGTGGAGGAACTGCTGGGGGCAGTTTTGTATCTCGCAAGCGATGCGTCTACTTATACGGTGGGACAGGATCTGCTGATCGATGGCGGACATACCATCTGGTAGGAGAAGCGGTGTAAGAATCCGGGATAAAGTGCTTTGGGAATGTTTTTAAACCTGATGTTCAGGTGAACATGATTAGAGAATAAGTGATACAGGAAGCAGAATTGTATATAGAAAAACAGGAGGAAAAAGATGGCAATGTTTGATATGCACGGTCGGGTGGCTGTGATTACGGGAGGAACGGCAGGACTCGGAAAGGGAATGGCAATTGCGCTGGCAAGACAGGGCGCGGATCTGGCTATTCTGGCGCGGAGACCGGATAAGCTGGAGGAAGCTGCGGCGGATATCCGTACGCTGGGTGTGAGGTGTCTGCCTGTCGTATGCGATATTTCAGGCGATGATTCGGTGCAGGCTGCGGTGCAGGCGGTGCTGGATGAATATGGAAAGGTCGATATTCTGGTCAACAACGCGGGGAACGGCGGCCCCTCGCTTCCAACGACTGAGATGCCGCAGGAGATTTTTGAGCGGGTGGTTAATCTGGATCTGTGCAGTCTGTTTCGTGTGATGAAAGCCTTCGGCAAAGTCATGGTGGAGAGCGGCTATGGCAGGATTGTGAATATCGCCTCCGCCATGGGTATGGTGGGCAACCTGGACGTTCCGCTGGTCGGCTATCAGGCGGCGAAGGGCGGCGTGATCAACCTGACCCGCGCGGCAGCAGCAGATTGGGCGACCGCAGGCGTGACGGTCAACAATATCTGTCCCGGCATGTTCCCGTCCGAATCAAACGGAAAAGAATTTATGGAGGGGCAGGAGACTTTTATCAGACGGATCACGCCCATGCAGCGGGCCGGTAAGCCGACCGACCTGAATACCGTTGGCGATATGGACGCCGCGGTTGTGTTTCTTGCCTCGGAGGAGTCCCGGTATGTGACCGGCGTGACGCTTCCCTGCGATGGAGGGTGGACCTGTGTGTAAACGACATTAAGTCGTTTCCTATAATATTAAGATTTGCGCGGAAATATGAGAATGGAGAAAAAGCATGAATTATGAAGAACTGGTAGAGAGATCAAAGGGACGGTATTTTGACCGGATCACCGTTTTGACAAAGGACATATTTCAGGAGGTTGCCAATCTGGCGGATATTTTAAATGCAGCTCCCTGCAATTTGCGTATGGTAAGTGACCGTACAGATGGCGGTCTGACACGTTGCGGGCAGGAGATTTCTTATGAGCAGCGGCAGGCATCCTTTTACTTTTCCAATACGGAGATCTGTGTCGTGCAGCCTGTCTCGGGAAATACCATATACAGAGAGTATCTGGATCAGTACGGTGAGGGCATCTGCTGTGTGCGGGAGAGAATCCCGGCGGCGGAGTATGAGGCAGCCCTGAAAAAATATGAAGAAAAGGGATTGAAAACTGCGCAGGTACTGGAAAATGATCAGTGCCGTATGGCCTGGTTTGACATCCGGAATCCCCTGGGAATCCTGTTTTCGATCGTTGCGGATGACAGTGTTTTCCCGGAAAAGACGGTGGAGAATGCGTCGCGGATCGCACAGATTAATATCACGACGCCGGATGTGAGAAAGACGATAGAGCAGGTGACGGAACTGCTGGAGATCGGACCCTGGGAGGTCGGCTGCCAGAATAAGCGGACGGTAACAAATTCCGGTTTCCTGGCGGATGGAGAGCTGAGGGACGTGGAATTTGAGTTTTATGTCGCGATTCTGGTCTGCGGAAATATCGAGTGGGAGGCGATTCAGCCCTTCAAAGGTCCGTTGGTTTACAATGACTTCCTTGCCAGACGCGGCATCGGATATCATCATATCCTGATGGAGGCGCCGGAGTCAGATTGGGAAAAGGTAGAGAGTGAGTATCAGTCAAAAGGGATACAGATGTCCTACAAGGGGCAGGTGGGACCTGTGCAGTGGTGTTACATGGATACTGAGAGCCGGATTCACTTTTTCATGGAACTGCGGACGGACGCTGTCATGGATCAGCTGCCGGACGGGTATCTCTGCTACATGTATCCGGAACAAGAGTAAAAGGAGAAAACAGATGAAAAGTTTACGATTTCCGGGGTTTTTCTGTGTGGGAAGTGACATCTTTCAGGATTTTCTTTCCTACGCATCCTGTTACGGAAAAAAGTTTGTATTTATCGGAGGAAAGCGGTCTCTGGGAGCGGCGCGCGGAGAGCTGGAAAAAAGCTTTGCCGGAGATGACATGTGCAGCTGTTCCTTCGCGGAGTGCGGCGGGATTGCCACCATCGCGGAGATTGACCGTGTTTCCGCCCTGGCGGAGGTCGCGGAGGCCGAGGTGGTCTGTGCGGTGGGCGGCGGAAGCTGTATGGATGTGGCAAGGACCATCGCGAACCGGAGCGGCAGACCGCTGCTCATGCTTCCTACCACAGTGGCGTCGGATGCGCCCTGTTCCTGTGTCTCCGTCTTTTATGATGAGGCCGGTACATCCGTGGTGGGCGACGAGGTGTTTTACAAGTGTCCGGACATGGTGATGGTGGACTCGAAAGTGATCGCGAATGCGCCGAAGAGACAGATTGCGTCGGGTATGGCAGACGCGCTGGCGACTTATTATGAGGGGATTACCTGCCGCAATCATCCGAATGGCACGGGTATCACGGAGACGGCGATGATGATCGCTGGGCTTTGCCGGGATATCGTGTTGCGGGATGGATTTGCAGCTTACCAGTCGGTGGAAAACCATATCGTTACGCCGCAGCTGGAGAACGTGATCGAGGCGAACTGTTTTCTCTCCGGCGTGGGCGGGGCAAACACCGGCTGCGCGGCGGCGCATGGCATGGGGGATTATCTCTGTAAGATTCCCGGAGGACACGATTTTATGCATGGAGAGCGGGTTTTTGTCGGACTGGTTGTCCAGATGATTCTGGAACAGTATCCCGTGGAAGAAATCCGGACGATTCTGCGCTTCGGGAAGAGGATGGGACTTCCGGCCAGCCTGGCGGATCTGGGCGTCAAAGATATAGAAAAAACGGCCTGTAGCCTGGCGGAAGGTCTGCAGGGTGATCATTTTATGGCGAATCTTTGCTGTGATTATTCGGTAAACAAGCTGGCGGGATCCATTCTGTACGCGCAGTGTCTGGCGGATAATCTGCTATAAAAAATGCGCACGCGAGGGAGAATGACTGATAGAAAAGGAAAACAGGAGGTAGAAAAAATGAGTACGGAAAAAAAGGTCACACAGATTACACAGATCGGTATCGTGACGGCGGACGCGAGAAAAATGATACAGAATTATGAGGAAAAGCTTGGCATCGGTCCGTTTCAGATCGTAGTGGATGGTGAGCACGGTATCGGCGCGGAGGCGAAGGAACTGTGGGTACACGGCAAGCCGCAGAAGTTTAAAGTGCTTGTCGCTGTCTGCCAGCTGGAAGCGCTGGAGATTGAGATTATTCAGCCATTGGACGAGTACAGCATCTACGCGGAGCATCTGAGAAAGCATGGCGAGGGCGTGATCAATCACGTTGCCATCGCCACACCCGACAATGCGGAATTCCGCAAGGTGATGCGGGCGGAGAATATGGAGTCCATATTGAAAGGCAACGTAGATCCTGCTGAAGGAAAAAGTTTTGAGTATTATGACACATCTGAGATGATCGGCACCATCGTGGAGCTCCACGATCCGGAACCGGTGAAATAAAAAGAAAGGGAGTATAAATGATGGAGAAAGTAATTATTACAGCAGCATTGACAGGAGCAGTGACACCGAAGGAGAAAAACGCGAGTATTCCGCTGACACCGGCGGAGATTGCGGAGGATGCTTACGCGTGCTGGAAGGCGGGCGCGGCGATCGTGCATCTGCACATGAGAAATGACGAGGGAATCGGCTGCATGGATGACAAAAAGTTCGCGGAGACCATCCGGCTTCTGCGTGCGAAAGAGGATTGCGATGTGATCATTAACTGCACTTCCTCCGGAGATAACACCAGAACCGCCACCAATGAGACCCGTATGCTTCACATGCAGACAGTGGACGGTATTGAGATGGGCAGCTATGACGCGGGAAGCTTTAACTGGATGCCGGGCGGCGTATTCGAAAACTCTCCTCAGTTTCTGGAGAAGCTGGGTGATGTCTATATGGAGCGCGGGATCAAGCCGGAGATAGAGATTTTTGATGCGGGAATGCTGGGCGTGACAGACTATTTTGTGAAAAAGGGGCATCTTCCGACACCGCTGCACTTCCAGTTCTGCCTGGGTGTTCTGGGCGCTATGCCGGCGACGGTGGAAAACCTGCAGTATCTGGTGAGCAAGATTCCGGAGGGTTCCACCTGGTCCGCATTCGGTGTGGGAAAACAGCATGTAAGGAACGAGTGGCTCTTGTAATTGGTGCCAGCGAGGGAATCGGCAGGGCGACAGCGGAAAAGTTTGTCAGAAATGGAATGAACGTTGTTGTATTCTCGCGTCGTAAGGAAGTTTGCAGTGCAGTGGCGATGGAACTGCAGCAGGGCTCCGGAAGAAAAGAATGCGCCATATCCGTTGCCGGAAGCATTGATTCAGAAGAAGATCTGCAGATGGCGGTAAAGGAAACAATAAAAACTTACGGAAGACTGGATGTTCTGGTAAATGTTGCGGCTGCCCAGGGCGCAGGAACCGTGATGGATGCGATGCCGGAAGATTATGAGAAAATGTTCCGGGTCAATCTGATGGGATATGGTTTGTCTGCGAAAGCAGCAATCCCGGAGCTTTTGAAATCGGAACATCCGGCGATTGTAAACATAGCATCTTTGAACGGATGTATTGGTGTTCCAAATCGGTTGATTTATAATTGTACAAAAGCGGCAGTGATTGAGATGACACAGTGTATCGCCTGTGATTTTCCTTCAATTCGGACGAATTGTATCTCGCCGGGTTTCACAGCCTCCGAGAGTATGATGACTGGTCTTTCTGTTACGGGAATTGCGCCGGAACAATGCGAGAAGCTGATCAGTTCAGGTACACTGATGAAGCGGATGGCGAAGCCGGAAGAGATTGCGAATATTGTTGCTTTTCTGGCATCAGATGAGGCTTCGTATATTACAGGACAGAATATTATCGCGGATGGCGGAGCCCTTTGTTTCGGAAACTATGATTATGAAATGACAAAGTTTCTTCGTGAGAAGAAAGATTGAGTCTGGAGTGACAAAATAATATACCTATACAGGGAGCAGGCTGCTGTGGAGATGTAT
>JAJBTR010000284.1 GCA_020860745.1 Lachnospiraceae bacterium
TTCAAAGATCCTGACCAGCATGCTGTTGTCCGGTCTGCTCTGGCATTCCATCAGGTAGCTTTTTGTCTTAACTCCGATGATGGTAAAACTGGAATCTGTGACACGCTCATCTTCGATGCCATCCTGTTGGTTGATGAAATGTTCATTTGGTGTGAACACGATTTGTTCATTTCCAGTGAAATCTTCTCCGAACACCTCGTTGATGACGGGGATCAGCAGAGGACGGCAATCATTGGCCATCGTCCGATAAACATCATCGTAAGGTGTGTTGGTGACGGCCTGTTTTTTCGTTTTCGTTTTTTCTTTCAAGGCTCCTCCTTTCCACGAATAGCGAGGAGAGGAAGAACGTGAATTTTGCATTCAATCCTCCTGAGTTTTACCTATCCGTGCTTATTGGTGATAAATTAGTAGTAAAAGCACAGATTACAGTTGAAAAAACAGAGGAAAGAATCTGCTGTAGAACTCAAAGAATATATGCTTTGAAATGATTGTAACAGAAATGGGGTGCGGGTACAATAATTTTTTGGGGGAATCCGAAAAAAATCATTACTATTCACAGTCGATTTTAATCGCTTGATCAATTCCCGGATGTATTCCAACGGTTCCAGCAGGTCATCCGCAATCTGTTCCGGAGATTGCCCTTTTGCAAGTTTCTTTTGAATCAGGTCGAGTAATTTTTTTCTTCGCCTTCTCGAAAAATAGTAGTTGCCTCAGTTTCCAATATTCTGCCGCCCATAACAGATTTCACTCCCTCCGTGAACACCTGAAACCTTCCATCGAGGAAATCCCGTTCCAGATCCGTGCCTTTCAGCACATGAAGCAGCTGCAGTTTCACACCGAAAGGCTTCGGGCAGCGCTCCGTCCCATTTAAATATGCAACCGTGGCAAGCATATCCTCCCTGCTCTCTCCCGGCAGTCCCAGGATCACATGCGTAATACACGGTATATTGAGAGAAGCAAGATTGCGAACCGCCTCCTCATATACCGGCAGATCATAACCCCGACGGATGTAATCCGCAGTTTTTTATGTATCGTCTGCAGCCCCAGTTCCACCCAGGCAGGAATGATATACTTCATTCCTTGGCTAGTACAGCGTTTCATAAATAACCAGACTTTATGCGCTGGATGTTTTTCTGAGAGTGCAGGTCAAAAAGCGTAGGCGTAGCGGGCTACGCTGAGGATTTTTGACCTGTGCTATCGGGGAAACAGACAAGCAGAAAGGTCTAGTTATTTTGAAAACGCTGTACTAGTCAGCAGGAAACCCATCCATCTCCTGCTGCAGCCGTTCAAAAAACATCCCCGCATGATAGCCGTCACAGACCGCATGCGCAATCGTAAGGTTCAGCGGCATCCTGATTCCGTTTCCCGACCGCTGATATTTTCCCGCCGTAAGGATGGGGAAAAATTGAGGTTCTCCGTTTGCAGTGCGGCTGCTGTATCCGGTAAAACTGACCCACGGCACACAGGAAATACAGAAAAAATTCTCCGGCTGTCCCGGCCTGGCCTTAATTCCTTTCACATTTTTAAATCGCTCCATATCCGTACAGATTTCTTTATAAAAGGCAGGGAAATCCGGAGAATACCCAGTCCAGCAATCAGAGAAAGTATGATCATCCTCATGAAAAATGGTGTAATTGGGATGAATAGTTTCCCAGCAGCACAGATCGCCATTTTCATCCCGGAACAGTTTAAAATGATCCATATCATTCAGGACTTTCGCCACACAATAAATCAGCGATGGATAAAAGCGCATGCCCTTCTGGTGACATTGCTCAAGAAAAGCTGTAACATCCAGAGAGGCGGTAAGGCTAAATTCTATTTTTAATTGCTCCGTATAATAGCGGTAGTGTTCCCTCCGCTCCCATTGGTCAAGATCGATTTTATGATAACCCGGCCTGTTATGTTTTCTCTTTTCCACTGATTCAAACATTTCCACTTTCTTTCTATATGACTTTGTCACCCTGCGCTTCATTTTTAACCAGATTGTACTCCAAAGGGATTTCTTTGTCATCCCAAAATATTTTACGAAAATACGATTGAAAGTGGATTTTGAGGGTGGATCGTATCACGGAACAACCACAATCCTCAGCTCCGCAGCCGGAATGTCTTCGGCGCCAATTTGTAAATCAGGATACTGACCGCAACAAAGTACGCCACACAGAGTAGAATACAGCACACCCCAAACATAACTGAAGATATGGATTTTCTTATGCCGCTTTACAAACAACTCATTTAAAAAAGTGATTTTTCCGGCGCCGTTGCAGCCGAGCAGACCGTAAATCCGTCCGGATTCAAATGTAAAATGAATATCTCTTAAAACTTCTTTGCTGCCAAAACTTTTGGAAAGGTCGTCAACCTGGGACTCCATAGGTGATCCTCCATATGAATGAATAATTGGAAGAAAATGTCCCCAGATAGATAATACTGTCATCTTCCATCCGGAACATATTCATACAGGGTAATACAAAATGCTTCCCCGCCGTCTGCCAGGATCTGCTCCAGTGTCAAGGTACCATTCGCCTCGTCAAACGTATACTCATATTCTTCCTCGCCGGTAACCCCTGTGATACACAACACGTTATCGTTTACCGTATAGGTTTCATATAAGGTACTCTTTACAGAGGCATCTGCGCTGAATACCGTCTCATATTCCGGATAATCCGGATGGACATAGGTTCCGTCAAACCACTCTGTCCCTGCGGATAATCCGTCCGTTCCCGAAGAAAACTGAAGACGCCACGCCTCCTGTTCCTCACTCTCTTCCGCCGTCAGATTTAATTCTCCGTCATCGTCTGATATTCGATAAGAAGACGTTGTGGCATCACCCGAGGGAGCATAAAACGTCAACCATCGCTCCCCATCGGACTCTTCGATTCGGTAAGAACAATCCAGATTTACGGATTCCAGCGTGCCATCCGGACAAAATACCCATTTCGCACTGTTTTCCGTGCCACCCTCCTGAAACGTGTAAGATGCGTCCCAGTAAACCGACTCCTCTGTATCCGTGGAAGCATTGGAAGTTGTCTCTGTTGACGCGGTATCGGAAGTCACACCGCATCCGCTCAAAATGGTCGTGCCAATAAGACCTGCTGCTATAAATACATATAATCCGGATTTCATGGTTTCTCCTTTCTGCGGCTTTCAGCCGTTCACATACAAGCCATGACCTGATATCTGTGACAATACTGGTTCACACTTTCGTCAGCTTTATTTTAACACATCAAAAAAATGGCGTATCAAAATCGTGAAATATTAAGAAAAATTAAGAAAATCCACATAATCCAATACAAACCTTTCTGCCTCCGGATATTTCTCCGCAAATGCCAATAGACTTTCAGGGATTTCTGTCAGCTTATTATCGACATATGTAAGTAATTCAACCATACACACGACTGAAATAATGCATATAAACCAACCCATGAATTTTTTACACCGTCAAAACCGGCCAGCTGTGCACATCTTCTCGTAACATTTGTCGCGGCCTCGGAGGCATACAATTTACCCATAAAAAAGTCTTTCATTCCATTTACCATCCCATCCTCCGGCAGCTTTAATTTCAAGAATATTTTTTCACCGAATACTTTTCATATATGTGAGTCAATCACAGGCCAATGCTCCATCCGTAATTCTGATCTGACAGTCCCCATATTCATACACCCGCCGATCGTGGGTTACGATCACAATCGTACTCCTGCTTTCTCTCTGCAGCGTTAACAGCGCCTCCATGAAAATCTGCACATTCCGGCTGTCCAGACTTGCCGTCGGCTCGTCACAGAGGATAATCTGCGGATTCGCGAGAATCGCCCGGATGACTGCAACACGCTGCTGCTCCCCGCCGGAGAGGGCGCTGATCTGTTTCTTCTGAATCTGCCCCAGATTTAACTGCTCCAGATAACCTGCGATCTGTCTGTGCACCGCACTCGGAATTTTTTGTTTTCTCAGATAATAGGGAATCAGGATATTATCTTCCACATTCATAAAATCAAAAAGATTCAGATTCTGGAAGATCATGCCTATCTGATTTAAGCGAATCTGATCCCGCACCTGCCGCTTTTCCTGCAGAATTTCTTTTCCACCGATTTTTACACTTCCCTGCACCTGATCCAGAAGTCCCGCAATCGCATACAGAAAAGTCGTCTTCCCGGAACCGGAGGGACCGGAAATCGTGTAGATTTTGCCCGGTTCAAAGTTGTAAGTGATATTTTTCAGGATGGTCCGGTCTTTACCGGCCTCCTGTATCGTATATACTTCCGTTTCCAGATACGCCCATGTCTTACGATCCACCGTCTCAAAAAATACACATCCGCGACCGGAATCACCCGAATTCCCTGATCATTCCTCCCCTGAATCGAATCCATCGTCTCCAGATACCGGAACAGACCGTTGATCTGAGCATTCTGCTCGCGATAATGAATGTCCACATAATCTTCCGGCAACTTCACGTCCTGATATTTATGTACCTTCATGGTGTTCCTCCCTGCAAAATTACTATAAAGATTTTAACAGAAAAAACAAGTTTCTGCTGTGTATTCTGCGTTATGAGGGGACTGAGTTGCACCTCAGCAGAAATGAAGTGTCGCCTGTAACACTTCGCGCGCAAGCGAATGTTTTGCTTCATAAAACAATCTTTCCTCATAAAACAAAAGGCTTCCGAAGAAATATCCTCAGAAGCCTTGGTCTTTTACGCTTAATTGTCTGAAAAAGTTATTTTGAAAACACCCTCATCTGTCTGTCGATCCAGCTTGTCTGTTTTGCATTGCCCTGCGCCATATTACCCCCGTCTCACAATTGCCTTTACCGGGCAGTTTTCAAAACAGTTGCCGCAGTGAAGACAGTGTTCCTGATGAATCACGCTCGACTTGCCCTTTTCGATTGCTCTTTGCGGACATACCTTGGCGCATTTTCCGCAGCTACTGCACAGTCCTCCGCTGTAAAAAGGAAGTTCTTTGGTGCAAACATGGTAATGACCGTGGGTGCATCATAAAAAGCGTTTTTGATATTCGGGTCGTCTGCAATACTGGGCTGCTCCCTTGAAACATAGCTTGTGGCAGTCGCCATATGCGGGTTGGAGTTTGCCCGCTTGATGCGTCCCAGCCGTTCGTTGACCTCTTTGACCTGGCAGACAGCAAGAATCACACCCTGCTTCCCTCCAACGCAGGGAGCATACAGGCCTGCCTGCAAGATTTCCTGCAATGCCGCTTCCTCAATCTGCCTTCTTCATTTTGAATGTGCAGAATCAAATCTATGATCTGGTGTTTATACTGTTCCTGATAATGGCAAATTTGCATCAAACGAAGCTCCTTGTATATACAGCAATATATCTCATACCGCAGGTTCTTCCCAGGGAAAACAGCGCTGCACGTTTTAACGATTGCATTATTCCAGGAGAAAATCTATTGCACGTATCACTTTAATGCCATCCTGCGGTTGAGGCATATCACACTCCATTGCAATCACGATTTTTTCATAATTATCCTTTATCTTGCGAAGCGGCGAAAGCTCCCTATCCCGTGTTTCCGTGGCATTCATGCTCTCCGTGACCTGAACGTACTTTTTCTCATCGGCTTTTGTCGCAATAAAGTCTACTTCCTTATTATCAATCTTACCTATTGCAATATCATAGCCACGCCGCATCAGCTCAAAAAATATAATATTCTCTAAAATGTGTCCGGTATCTCCATCCCGATACCCCAGGAGATAATTCCGCAGTCCTGTATCGACTATATAATACTTACCAAGAGTACGCAGATATTTTTTGCCCCGGATGTCAAAACGCTTTATCTCATAAAAAATATACGCTTTCTTTAATGCTTCAATATAAGCCTGTATTGTCCTGACGGCCGGTTTTGTCTTCCGTTTTCCTTCCTCCAGCAAACCTTCATTTGTAAGCGTATTCCCGATAGATGTGGCAGAGACGCTGCTCCCAATATTATCTGCAAGGAACATAATGATTTTGCGGAGCAGAACCGGGTCTGTGATCATATGCTGTCCCTTGCGTCGCTCCCGCTCCAAAATATCATTGACAACTGCTGCTGAATACACGCCATCCAATGCAGCCGCAACACGGTCTGGCTCCAGACCAACATCAGCAAGCATCGGCATCCCGCCATAACGGGCATATTCAGTAAAAAGTTCTCTGGCCTCGTAGACATCGCCATCCGCATCGGTGATACGTTTCCTGACAGCACCGGAAGGTGTCTTTTTTTCTGTCACGAAATATCCATGAAAATCCAGAAACTCCTTAAAGGACAAGGGAAGCACCTTAATCTCAACATATCTACCGGACAGATAGGTAGACAATTCAGAGGACAAAAGGTATGCGTTAGATCCTGTGATATAAATATCAGAATCAAAATCGACCCGGAATGAATTCACGGCGTTTTCCCACCCGGTAATTCTCTGTACCTCGTCAAAGAACAGATACATTCGCTTTTCAGGGATAACACGTTCTTCTACATATTCGTAGAAATCTCTGGGTGTCATATCGGCAAACGCCATAGATTCAAAATTCATTTCCAGGATCTGTCGATCCGGGATACCGCTCTCCTTCAGATAGCTTATCATGAGTTTCATCAGACTGGACTTCCCACAGCGGCGAATACCGGTTATTACCTTGATCATCTCTGTATCCCGAAAAGCGATCATTTTATCAAGATACAAATCCCTGTTCTTCAATTCATGCTTCAACATAGATGCCGCACCGCCTTTCTGATAGAAACCATATCATAAAAGCAGAAAAAAATCAAACTTTATTGCATAAATTCCACAAACTTATTATTTTTTTGAGTTTGTGACATGAATCATTCTGCGATTATGATGTGACTCTGTTCTTCCTGAGATATATGATGATACCGGCAGCAGTTTCTATGACATAGGCAATGATCCAGATCAGATTGATCTGTGTTTTTCGGTTCTCCCCTATGGTATAATCGCCATTAGTCAGTACACGAACTTCCCAGTCGCCATTCGCTGATGCCCTGTCAGTAACAATTTCCGCAACCGTAGTATTCCGCCAGGTATATTCCAATGTCTCCCAGGTTTCCCCTTTGTCGTTGGTCCACTCGATGTCGGAAGCAATCCCTTCGTAGTCATCATATCCCTCATTTTCGATAAAAATGGCTTCACCGGAATCAAGACTGTAGGTTTCATCGTGCACATCTGCTTCCATATATGCCCGAAAACTCTCAAAGTCCGTAAAAGCCGTGCCTTCTACGAGTGAGGAAACCGGGACAGCCACATTGAAAACAGCCTGCCCAATCGCGGTTCCTCCGACCACAAGCAGCGTAATTCCGGCGATTTTTAACTTTCGTTTTCTACGGTAAGAACGCATCACCTGTTTTTCATCACTGAGCCGGTAAAGTCCTTTTCGTTCTGCAATCACAGTGATCATCATGGATGCGATCCATGCTATGGCAGCGAAAACACCACCGAAAAGTAGCGCGTAAATCGCCCAATCCGGCAGCAAAATTCCCTGGCAGGCATCTTCCGGCCAGATGATCAGCGGCAGTGTTGTTCCAAACAGAATCAAAGTAAGACTGATTGTATTTATTACAATATGCAGCGAATCATGTTTATAGCGATTGAGAACTTCGCTTTCAAACTCGTCGCCGCTCACCTTACCGAAAGCAGAGATGCAAAAGCATACTTCGCAAAGGACGGCGGCAGCATAGAAAGCGCAGCTGATAAAAAATCCGATGTAGCCACGGTAAAACCCGAAATTTGCAATCAATGCACCAAGGAATCCCGCAATGCACAGTCCCACAGAGATCATGCTTCGAATCATAAGCCTGGTTTTTCCGTCGGACAGCATATGTGCGATCTGCTTTTCGCCTTTCGATGAAAATGTGTTTTTCTCTGTCCTGAACAGCAATTACAGTATCGACTTCCACATCCAAACCGGCTTCTTCCCGGACTTCCTTTATAAAATTTTCTTTCACAGATATAGCAACGTCAACCCATCCGCCCGGCAAAGACCATGTACCGTTTTTCTCGTGAACCAAAAGAATTTTATTGTCTTCAAAAATAGCCGCTCTTGTGTCGAGCTTCGGTGTTTGATATCCAGTTTCACAGCAAAATAAATCCTTTACTTTTTCCAGTAATATATCTGTTTTACTGCTCATCATCTCCGCTGCGATATCGCGGATTCTACTGTATCGCTCTGTATCAAATTGATCTTTGGCGTAATATAACCCTGCCTGCGCCAGACTCTGCAGTTCTACTGCCCATTGCAGCCATTGCTCGTTTTGATTCATGCATGTGCCTCCAAGTTCCGGTTTTTCGTCTTGTTTAACCCCACAACAGCAATAAGATGAAAATTACAGCCTTAAATATATTTTTGAATAACATAAGGCTGACCATTGCGCCGGTCTGTCTTTTCCTCACTCCCAATCATTTGAAATCCGAGAGATTGCGCCAGACCTTTCGACGCTTCATTCACCGGAAACGGATCGGCGTCCCAACACCAGTCTCCCTCCAGGAAACCACAGTCAGCCAATTCTTTTTTTAATTTTTGACATACCGCCGTTTTCCCCACTCCCATAGTTCCGCCAACCAAATATATTTTTTTCATTTCCGCCTCATTTTTCGATGTGTTTCGTTTTTCCGTTATTCTCATGATACGCTCGTCAATAATCCGGAATATATAC
>JAJBTR010000090.1 GCA_020860745.1 Lachnospiraceae bacterium
TACAATCACTAACCAATAATAAAAATTAGTATTAAAGTTATCCCTTTCCTCACTTTGATACCATGTCAGAGATTCTGATTGGTTCGCTAAAATGACAGCTACAATTAAAACTAGAAAATAAAAAAGCACATTAATTTCCTTTACTTATGGAGAATAATTTTTACACGTAGCCTTTCAGACGTTTTCGATGCATTATAATATATACTGGTCTTGGCATCAATCCAACAATAAGTGGCCGTACGGTAAAAACATAATTGACAGGAGAAAGCCTCAAGTCTTTCACAGTGAAACATGCCACTCTAAATTGATTGATCTGATATTTGAACTTCCTTCTTCTAATGGCTTCCCGATCATCCCGCATCATATATAACGGTTCACTTAAAACATATCCCTTATAACCTGCAGCATACATCTTTATCCAAAGATGCCAATCTTCCACTCTCAATAATTTTTTGTCAACCGAATATCCATCCACTGTTTCATACGCTTCCCTGCGAACCATACATGGAGCGTGACAAAACGGAGTGCCTTTTACCATATTTTTAACTATCGGTTCCCCAGATCCTGAGCCTGTCATAAATATTCCGTCTTCATCAAAATAATGCATAGGCATACTGACAATTGCATACTCTGGATGAGCATCCAAAAATCTAACCTCTTTTTCCAGTCTTTCAGGCAAAGAGACATCGTCCCCATCCATTCTTGCAACATACTCTCCTTCTACATATTTCAAACAGTGATTAAGCGTATAATTCAGACCCATATTCTGTTGATTTTTTATTAGAATTAATTTTTCCGGGAAGCGATTTACATAACTCTCAGCCATAGAGTATGTATTATCGGTAGAAGCATCGTCACACATAATCATTTTCCAATCGGTATAGGTTTGTTCCAATATGGAATCTATGGCTTCCGGTAATGTAGAAGCGCAGTTATATATTCCCATTATAATTGATACTTTGGCCATATATACCCCTATCACTGAACAATCAGATTCTTAACTGCTTTCTATTTTACAAATCCACCTTGCTCACTCTCTAGTTGATATATTTTTCTCATTAAAGCAATTACATTTTCAGATGTGTATTTTTTCAACTCAGAGAATGCGGTTTTAGAAATGCTTTCAGCAATTTGAGAATCATTCAGCAGAAGATTCACTTTCTCCGCCATCGCTTTGTAATTCCCCATGGGAACCATAAACCCATTTTCACCGTTTCTGATAATAGTCCGGTGTCCGCGATTGTCATATGCCACCACCGGTATTTTACAGGCCATGGCTTCTATAACATTCAACCCAAACCCTTCCCTGATGCTTGACGGCACAGCTACATCTGATGCTTTCAGCAAAGCAGGTACATCTGATCTGTATCCAGTGAAGATAACGCAATCCCTGACATTGAACTTCTCACATTGCTCTTTCAACACGGCCTCACTATCGCCTTTACCAACAAGCATAAGTTTTACATCGGATCTTATCTTTCTAAATTCAGCCAACATCTGGATCAGGGAACTCTGATTCTTGTTTTCGTTCAGTTCAGCAATATAAATCAGAACTTTATCTTCTGGTTTAATACCAAATTCTTCCCGAACTGCATTTCTGTCTATCCTGCAATCAGTAAAACGGCTTAAATCAATACCAATCCCCGGAATTTCTTCTACGTGTATTGCATGCATTTTGCTCTTTGCAATTTCATAATCTTCATGATTGATCGTAATCAGGACATCTGTCCATCTGGAACACAGCTTTTCGAGCGGATAATATATAATCCAGTTTTTTAATGGTGCTCCCTGATAGAAGTGAAATCCGTGCGCTGTATAAAAAACTTTTAATCCATTTTTCCGCAGTTTTCTGCAAGCTAAACGAACACAAACAGATGCATTTGGGGTATGAGTATGGACAATATCATACTCTTCTGTTGTAACCAGCTTTTTTAGTTCTCTGTAAGCCACTAAATTATCCTTGCTGAATGGTGATCTGGAAAATGGAATATTATGTATTTTCAGATTCCATTCCCGGCAGTAATCAGGAACAGAACTGGTTTCGTTATTACAGGCAACTTCAACAATGTGACCCTCATCTAGCAGCATCCGTATATGTTCCGGAAAGAAGCACATAGTTATGCCTATTGTTGTTACATATAGTATTTTCATATTCCTTTTTTTACCTTTGGGAATAATACAACCCATCCTTATTTTGGCTTTTCCGACTGCCTGCATTTACTACTGCATTCAAAATAATTTTCGGCATATTTCATTTCTTTATCTCCTATCAATTTTGCCGGCACTCCAACATAAGTACCTGGTTCGCTTATATCCTTAACCACTACGGCACCGGCACCTACCATGCAACCACCACAAATATTTACATTATTACTAACCACAGTTCCTGCACCAATCCATGTGGACCTACCCACAGTGACTGTTCCCGCCAAGTGACTTCCAACTGATACATGAACAAAATTCTCAATTTTATTGTCGTGATCCACAGTCGCCCCTGCGTTTATGATACAGCCGTCACCTATGGAAGTTTCCGGATTAATAACTACACCGGCCATCACAGCAGTTCCTTTTCCGATTATCACATCAGGTGCAATAACCGCGTCAGGATGTACCAAACTTACAATATTCATCCCAGCTAATTTCTCCTGCACCTTTTCCCTTACATTTGGATTTCCGATAGCCACAAAAAAATCAGCATCTATGTATTTTTCAGCATCAGACAAAACTCCAACCACAGGATATTTCATACAAGACTTAATCAATGTATCATCATCCAGAAATGCAATATCTTTATATCCACAATGCGCAGCGATGTCTGCCACAACCTTGCCATGGCCACTGGCTCCTATAATCAAAAGTCTGTTCACTTGCTCACCATAGCTTTCTGTAACTGCGAATCAGCAGCTTCATTCCCCATAAACTCTTCCATCGTGACACTTGAATCACTGCTGATTCCCTCGTGTTTCACGAAAGCTTTCATCACAGTCATAAAAATGATCTTTACGTCCAATACAAAACTGACATGATCCACATACCAGACATCATGCTCGAACTTATCTTCCCAGGAAGCTGCATTCCTGCCGTTGACCTGCGCCCATCCGGAAAGTCCCGGCCGGACCTCATGACGCCGTCTTTGTTCTTCACTATATCTCGGCAGATAACGAACCAATAACGGTCTCGGTCCCACAACACTCATATCCGCTTTTAAGATATTGAACGCTTCCGGCAGTTCATCCAGGCTTGTGCTCCTGAGCCACTTTCCGAATTTTGTCAGACGCACTTCATCCGACAGTAACTCTCCGTTTTCATTCCGCTCATCCGTCATGGTCCGGAATTTATATAGTTTGAATATCTTTTCATTCAGCCCGGGGCGTTCCTGTGCAAATAAAATCGGGGAACCCAATTTTATTTTTACCAGAATTGCGATCGCCGCATACAGCCAGCAGAACACAATGATGGCAGCTAAAGCGCAAAATATATCCAGCAGCCGTTTTATGTATTTTCTGTACATTTTCCTCACCACAGCATTACGCAAAACAGTTTCTGACAATCTCAATGACCTGTTCCTGCTCTTCTGCCGTCATCTTATTATCGGAAGGAAGACACAGTCCCCGGTGAAAGATGTCCATACCTACATCCAGAGGTTTCCCATCTTTACCGACCGTTCCGCCGCTGATATAGGCGTTTGTCTTTGCCCTCCCATCTCCCTCTCTTGTCACGAAAGGATTCATCCGGTAGATTGGCTGCATGTGCATCGGCTTCCAGATGGGACGCCCCTCGGCATTATACTTTGCCAGGGTCTCCAGAATCTCGGTGGGGCAGGTTTTGCCATGTTCCGCAAGGAAGAGGGATTCCTGCTCCCCTCTGACCTGTCTGCACATGGCATCATCCTCTATCAGGAGGCAGCTCAACCAGTAGTTTGGCTCACTGCTTTCGGCGTCAAAGGGGTTCATGCTCACAGGCAGATCCCGGAAACCATCCCTGTATCGCTCATAAATCGCTTTTTTCTGCGCGATATGCTCTTCCAGATGCGGGAACTGCCCTCTCACCACGCCGGCAATCACATTGCTCATGCGGTAGTTATAGCCCAGCTCCTCATGCTGATACCACGGTGCGTTTTCTCTGCTCTGTGTGGACCACTTCCGCACCTTGTCTGCAACCTCGATATCGTTCGTCAGCAGACAGCCGCCCGCGGAGCCGGTGATGATCTTGTTGCCGTTAAAGCTGCAGACGCCGACAGTTCCGAAAGATCCCGTCATTTTTCCTTTATAGGAAGCGCCGAGGGATTCGGCCGCGTCCTCCACGATCACAGCGCCATGTCTGTCACAGATGGCTTTGATCTCATTGATTTTTCCCGGTATCCCATACAGATGCGCCGCCACCACGACTTTTACATCCGGGTAAAGCGCAAACGTTTGTTCCAGCGCGGCGGGATCCATGTTCCAGGTGTCATATTCTGTATCGATAAAAACCGGAATGCCGCCCTCATAGACCACCGGGTTGACGGTAGCGTCAAATGTCATATCGGAACAGAAGACATGGCTGCCCGGCTTCACTCCCGCGGCTTTCATCGCCAGATGCAGAGCCGCCGTCCCGCAGGTCAGCGCCACCGCGTACTTACATCCGACTTTCTCTGCCGTCAGGCGTTCCACTTCATTGATGTTGGCTCCCACAGTGGACATCCAGTTTGTTTCGTATGCTTCTGTCATATATTGTAGTTCCCCGCCGTGCATGGTCGGAGAGCTGAGCCATATTTTGTGCTCAAATGGAGTAAACTTTTTTGTATTCAATTTGTTGTTCCCTTATGTATGAAACGATTGCAGACAGGCCGTTTTATAACTTTGCTTCGCGGCATTTTTATCTCACAGGATGAACTTTCCCGTAAACCGTAAAACAAAAAAAGGCATAGCTTCGCCGCCCACAACTAAGTGTGGTTCAGACAAAACTATGCCTTCCAGACCTGCTAACGTGCCATTGCTTCGTTTCACAGATTTCTGAAATTTTTAAATGATTTTCCTGTTTGTTCCGCCGTTTTCAGCCTGTGCAGCTTAAGCTATTTCTTCTTTAACATCCGCTGCTGCTTCGCCCGGCGCTGCCTTTTCCACCGCGAACTCGAATCCTACTTCGATTCTCTGAGTCCGATGAAACATCTCGACTTCCAGGTACACTCTGCGTTTATGCTTGTCAATCTTACAGATCAGCCCCTCTTTTCCTTTCAGAGGTCCATTCAGCACCCGAACCTGGGTTCCATCCAGCATGAGTTTCGAAAGCCGTACCACCTGTGCGTCACCGCCAAGCTGCTGCATAAACGATACTTCCTCTTCGGTCAGCGGCACAATCTCGTCGCCAACGCCAAGTATCTTTGTCATATCGGACATCCGGCTCAGACGAATCGCGGTCTCCTGAATGTCATCCGTATCAAGAAAAACATACCCCGGAAAAAGCCGACGCTTCTGCGTGCGCCACTGTCCGTGGAATTTCATGCGATTCTCGCTGTACGGGACGAAGCTTCTTCTTAAGATGGACTCCGGTATTCTTATGCTACACTGCTGACAGATCCGTTCCTCGGAACCAACCCGCACCTGCATCACATACCACATGCGTTTTCTCCTATCCGTGTCATACTCAGGCTGTTTTGCTCTGGCAGATTTCATTGGACAGAATATACATTCTGTCTTTTTTGCAGGCAAAATTGCGAACAGGATTCCCCATGATTTTTGAAAAATACATACAGAATTTATAAAATTTGACATTTTTTCAGAAAAGGTCACCGAGGCATTTTGAGATTATTGAATTTTTTTGAGCACTTCCCGTGGAAAATCCTGCAAAATATTGAAAACCGCTTGACTTTTTCACAGGTTATGCCGATAATAGTTTTGTTTACTGGAGATTTTTCCAAAACGAGCAGGACAGAATGTATATTCTGTCTTCTTTTGTTCCTCCTCCCTGCTGTCTGCCCGGACTTTTTCTGACGATACGGTTGCAGGCTGCCGGTTTGCCTGCCTGCAATTTGCCGTAGGCACAACCACCAGTTCAGAATTTTCCGGATGCATCCGTGCCTTACAGTACCAGCTGGAGACTGTCCAGGACGCGGATATGTTCTTCTCCCGATGTGACCAGGTAGATCCGGGTGGTTTCCATAGAGCTGTGACCCAGCACATCCGCCAGTTTCGCCACGTCATGGGTTGCTTTGTAAAAACAGCGGGCAAATAGATGCCGCAGGTTGTGCGGGAATACTTTTCCTGCATCGACGTCAGCCGAACCGCAGAGTGATTTCATCTCGGTCCAGACCTGTTTCCGTGACATGGCGTTACCATTTCTGCTGAGAAAAATCGGACCGGACGTGATCTTATGTTTCCCGGCATAGCGCTTTAGCTTCCTGCATAGTTTTTCCGGGAGTAAAATCGTTCTGTTTTTCCCTTTCAGATCAATATCTGCCCGCCCGCGTTCCACAGCTTCGACTGTGATGTATTTCAGTTCGCTGGCACGGATACCGACAGAACAGATCGTTTCCATGGCGTAATAAAGACGCTCGTTCCCATGTCTTTTCGCCGTGTGCAGCAGTTTGTTGTATTCGCCCCGGCTGATTTCTTTTTTCACAGAACAGAAAGCGCGCCGCTGTACCTTGAGATGTCTGATCCGGCATCCCTCAATCCCGGCGTATGTCATCCAGGAATTGACAGCGGAAAGCACACCGTTAACCGTACTCGCCGTCTGCGACTGAAGCAGATAATCCCGGTAGTCGGTCAGCTGCTGTTTACCAAAGTTTCTCCCGTCCAGCCAGAGCATCAGCTTCCGCAGAATAGAAGAATACTTCTCTATCGTAGCTTTCGATTTCTCGTCTTCTTTGAGATTATGAACAAACTCTGCAATAATGTGTTCCGTGATGATGATTTCCATGGTAGCCCCCCTGTTTCTCTTTCTAGTATTGAATTATACCCGCAAATTCACCGATTAAGGCTGCGTTTTTGTCAGAATCCGAACTCATCTTTTATTTTCCGGAAAACAGGGTGGGTTTGTCAACAGATGAAATACGGGAAAATAGCGCAAAAATGCATCGATTGAGAATGATTCATCCCCAGCCGATGCATTTTTTATTATTCTAGCATTTATCTCATGCCTGAAATCAGATATAAAATTACTTCATCTACAAACTATGCCTGATATTTCGCCCGCTCGGAATCTGGTATTTTCAGGGCATCCATCGCCTGCTCCAGAGATAATTTTAAAGTTTCCATGATATTATGTAAGCTTTCCTCTCGACCTTCCTCTCGACCTTTTTCCAAACCTTTTTCCAAACCTTCTTCAATCAACATCTGTCCTAATCTCGTCATTGCGACTCCTTTCCTCACATCTTCCATATCCAGATTTTCCAAAAACTTCTCTGCCATTGTATAGATCACCGCCTCAAGTTTGTCGATACAGCCCTGATCTGCAAAATCTTTCCTTGCCTCACGAATAATGGCAAAGGACTCAAGGATTCGATCCTTTTGCGCCATTGCTCCGTCCATAAGCGGCACTAACGTAAGCGGAACCAGATCCTCCTTTGCCAGTGTCTCCCCTGCTTCCATTTTTTCCCGCAGTTCCCGAATCACGCAATCCGCGCTTTTGTCCTGCATAATAATAGGGCAGACCCGGTATGTGTTAGCACCTTCCGTAAATAATGTCATCGGATTGCGGATTCCGCCGGAGAATAATACATAGGTCGTAACCGGAACGCCATGTTGATAACTCAGGTTCGCTTCATAAGCCCGGAACCGCCTGAGATCCTCTTTTCCCCCGTTGGTGCTCTGAAACTCAAAGTGTTTCCAACTTCCGTCCTCCATGACCAGGTTAAAATCCTCATAGGATTTGTGGAGCTCCAGCTGTACAGTCTCCGTCGGAGCCGAGTGAACCACTTTCCCCGGTATCCCCAGATACGGAAGCAACTCATCCGCAAAAAACTGCATCATGACTTTCAAAGCTGCATCTTCATGTTGTGAATTTTTGTTTTCCTTCTCCAAAAACTGTCCTTTCCGCAAGCACAGAAAAAACATTTCTATATCCCCAACTATAGCAGAAAAATGATGATTGGACAATGGCTTTTGCTCTTTTTGTTATAGTAAATCAGCTACACCTGTTTTGGTCATGTTATGGTAAATCGTCCGAACACGGATAGAAAAACAAGAACCAAAAGATTATAATCTGCCGTCTGTGGATCAGACAGCGATACTGCCGCAGTCTGGAATATTCTGTTCTTCTGCTGTAACCATTGCCTGATGATAAGATAACATAATTATACGCCCGACGCAACCCTGTTTTCTCATTTAAAATTTGTAAAAATCAAACACTTTTTCAAACATTATATACAGTTTCTCGAAAGAATATGCTACAATGTCTCTGGAAAATCCGGATATGGCAGATGTGGGGAGGGAGCCGCGATGACGAGATTAGGACAGATGTTGATTGAAGAAGGTTGGGAAAAAGGTCAAACAAAAGGTCGTGAGGAAGGTCGTGAGGAAATCCGAATGGAAAGCTTGCGTAATATCATGGAAACCTTAAAATTATCTCCGGAGCAGGCGATGGATGCCCTGAAAATTCCGGATTCTGAGCGGACGAAATATCAATCATCGTTGTAGAGGTGTATAT
>JAJBTR010000021.1 GCA_020860745.1 Lachnospiraceae bacterium
GTGTTGCTTCGCGGTGAACAATACACATGGAATCGCTGAAATTGCTTAATTATAAATTGTTTAAATATAATCATAATAAATAGACGGAGGATTGAATTGTGAAAGCATATGGAGTGAATGAACTGCGCAGGATGTATCTTGACTTTTTTAAGAGCAAGGATCATCTGGCGATGAAGAGTTTTTCTTTGATTCCGCACAATGACAACAGTCTGCTGCTGATCAACGCGGGGATGGCGCCTTTGAAACCCTATTTTACCGGGGCGGAGATTCCGCCGAAGCGGAGGGTGACTACCTGCCAGAAGTGTGTCCGTACGGGCGATATTGAGAATGTAGGAAAGACCGCGCGGCATCTGACTTTTTTTGAAATGCTCGGCAATTTTTCTTTCGGAGATTATTTTAAGACAGAGGTTATCACCTGGTCCTGGGAATTCCTGACCGAGACCCTGGGTATGGATCCGGAACGGCTCTACCCGTCTGTCTACGGCGAGGATGAGGAAGCTTTTGAGATCTGGACGAATGTGGTGGGCGTTCCCGCGGAGAAAATCACGCGGTTTTACCGTGATCCGGAGACGGGAGAGTGCGACAACTTCTGGGAGCACGGCGCGGGACCCTGCGGCCCCTGTTCCGAGATTTATTACGACCGGGGAGAAAAGTATGGCTGCGGATCACCGGACTGCAAGGTGGGCTGTGACTGTGACCGTTATATGGAAGTCTGGAACAACGTCTTTACCCAGTTTAACGGCGACGGCAAAGGCGGTTACGAGGAGCTTGAGAATAAGAATATTGATACCGGCATGGGACTGGAGCGTCTGGCCGTGGTAGTGCAGGATGTGGATTCTGTCTTTGATGTGGATACGATGAAAGCCATCCGGGATAAAGTTTGTGAGCTTTCCGGAAAGAAATATCAGACGGACGCGCTGGATGATGTATCCATCCGTGTGATCACAGATCATATCCGGTCCGCGACATTTATGGTTTCCGATGGTATTATGCCCACGAATGAGGGCAGAGGCTATGTGCTGCGCCGGATTATCCGCCGCGCCGCACGTCACGGCAGAATGCTGGGGATCGAGGGCGCGTTCCTGGCGGATGTGGCGATGACCGTGATCAACGAAAGCAGGGACGGCTATCCGGAGCTGGAGGAGAAAAAGGATTTTATTCTGAAAGTTCTGACCCAGGAGGAGGAGCGCTTTGCGAAGACGCTCGACCAGGGTCTGGCGATTCTCGGTGAGATGGAGTCGGAGATGACGCAGCGGGGAGAGAAGGTTCTTTCCGGTGAAAACGCATTTAAATTATATGATACCTATGGATTCCCGATTGATCTGACGGAGGAGATTTTGTCGGAGAAAGGGTTTACCTATGATGCAGATGGATTTAAAGCTGCCATGGAAAACCAGCGGCAGATGGCCAGGAGCAGCCGGAAGAAGACCGATTACACGGGGCATGAATCTACCGTTTACGATGAGATTGACCCTGCGATTACCTCGGTGTTTACGGGATATGATCATCTGGAAGATCAGGGAAAGATACTGGTTCTTGTAAAAACTGCGGCAGGCGAGGATGAGGAGGATGCGCTTGTGGAAGCGCTTACAGACGGTGATACCGGCACAATTATTACAGACGTGACTCCTTTTTATGCTACCATGGGCGGCCAGATGGGCGATCACGGCGTGATTTCTACGGCGGATGGCGAGTTTGTGGTGAACGATACCATCAAATTGGCAGGAGGACGTTTCGGTCATGTCGGGCATATGGTTTCCGGCCTGTTAAAGTCAGGTGATACCGTTGCGCTGGCAGTGGACCGGCAGCGCCGGACGGCGACCTGTAAGAACCATTCGGCGACGCATCTGCTGCAGAAAGCGCTGCGCGACGTGCTGGGGACTCATGTGGAGCAGGCCGGTTCCTACCAGGATGCGGACCGCACGCGGTTTGATTTTTCTCACTTCCAGGCGATGACAGAGGAAGAACTGCAGGAGGTTGAGCGGATTGTCAATGAAAAAATTGCAGAGGGCATTCCGGTGCAGACGGATGTGATGACTGTGGACGAGGCAAAGAAAACCGGAGCCATGGCATTGTTTGGAGAAAAATACGGCGAGACCGTCCGCGTTGTCTCTATGGGAGATTTTTCCAAAGAGTTCTGCGGCGGCACCCATGTGGCGAATACGGCGGACATTACGGCGTTTAAGATTGTGTCCGAAGGCGGTGTGGCTGCAGGCGTACGCCGAATCGAAGCTTTGACCGGAGCCAATGTGTTTGCCTACTATAAGCAGGTGGAGGACGAACTGGCCGCGGCGGCGAAGGCGGCGAAGGCGGCGCCGGCAGATCTGGTGGCAAAGATCACGCACATGCAGTCGGAGATCAAGGCGCTGCAGTCGGAGAACGAATCCCTGAAGAGTAAGATCGCACAGTCCTCCATGGGCGATGTGATGGATGAGGTAGTAGAAGTAAAGGGTGTGAAGCTTCTGGCGGCCTGTGTTCCCGAGGTGGATATGAACGGTCTCCGTGACCTGGGCGACCAGCTGAAAGAGAAGATGGGTGAGGGAGTCATCCTTCTTGCCAGCGCGATCGGCGGCAAGGTGAGTCTGATGGCGATGGCGACGGACGGCGCGGTGAAGCAGGGCGCTCATGCGGGCAACCTGATCAAAGCTGTGGCGAAAAAAGTCGGCGGCGGAGGCGGCGGACGTCCGAATATGGCGCAGGCCGGCGGGAAGAACCCGGCCGGGATTCCCGACGCGATCGCTGCGGCGAGAGAAGTCCTGGAGGAGCAGCTGTGACGGATACAGGAATTCAACCGAAAGTAATAGAAGATATTTGCTGTTTTGCGGAAAAGTATGATAAAAAGTGATTCTCTTTGGTTCGTGAGCGGAGATTTGTTGCGTTTCCTTTGGCGGGAATGGGAGGTTTTGTATGAGGAAATGCAAAATTTTTTTGTATGAGGAAATGCAAAATTTTTCTTGACGGATTGCAAATCCATGCTATACTCGGTGAAGTGCAGTGAATATTACCCAATCAGTTGAATAGGCACAATATGCAGCTGGAGGGAGGTTAGGTGTGATTCTATGTCAAATGTGATCGTGAAAGAGAACGAGAGCTTGGATAGCGCTTTACGCAGATTCAAGAGAAACTGTGCAAAGGCTGGTATTCAGCAGGAGATTCGTAAGAGAGAACATTACGAGAAGCCCAGCGTCAAGCGCAAAAAGAAATCCGAAGCAGCTAGAAAAAGAAAATACAACTAGTAAACAGACAGCCATACGGGATGATTCGTATGGCTGCCTCTTTTTATTTCCTTTACAAATTAAGAGTCATCATGTAGAATTATTCGCAGAGGGTTTACGGAATGTAAGTGAACTCATGTGTTGCTGACAGAAAATTTTGCGACACAGCTGTCTGCGCGAGAAGTGCCCGCAGGACGGAACTATCGCAAGCGGCACTTTATTTTATAAAGAGGTGAAATATGAGCAAACCGATTGTGGCGGTAGTCGGCCGCCCGAATGTGGGAAAGTCCACGCTTTTTAATGATCTGGCGGGGGAGCGGATCTCTATTGTCCAGGACACGCCGGGGGTGACCCGGGACCGTATTTATGCGGATGTGGAATGGCTGAACCATTCCTTTACATTGATTGATACCGGCGGTATTGAGCCGGATTCCAAAGATATTATTTTGTCCCAGATGCGGGAACAGGCGGAGATAGCCATGATGACGGCAGATGTAATCCTTTTTATGGTGGACGTGCGCCAGGGGATGTCAGATGCGGATGCAAAGGTCGCGGACATGCTGCGCCGTTCTCATAAGCCGGTGGCTCTGGTGGTCAATAAAGTGGATAATTTTCAGAAATATGAGCCGGACGTCTATGAATTTTATAATCTTGGCATGGGAGATCCGGTGCCGGTCTCCGCAGCTTCCAAGCTGGGGCTTGGCGATATGCTGGAGAAAGTGGTCAGCTTTTTCCCGGATGATGCTGAGGCCGGTGAGGAGGACGAGCGTCCGAAGATTGCCATCGTCGGCAAGCCGAATGTAGGGAAATCTTCCATCATCAACAAGCTTCTCGGTGAGAAACGCCTGATTGTTTCAGATATTGCCGGCACGACCCGGGACGCGATTGATACGGTAATCCGTTATTATGGAAAGGAATATGTGTTTATCGACACGGCCGGCTTGCGGCGTAAGAGTAAAATCAAAGAGGAGATCGAACGCTACAGTATCATCCGCGCCGTGACGGCCGTAGAGCGCGCGGATGCGGTAATCCTTGTCATTGACGCCACAGAGGGTGTGACGGAGCAGGATGCCAAGATCGCGGGGATCGCCCATGAGAGAGGAAAAGGTATTATCATTGCGGTCAATAAGTGGGATGCGGTGGAGAAGGATGACAAGACCATGTACCGCCATACCAGCCGGATTCGGGAGACGCTGAGCTTTATGCCTTACGCGGAGATTATGTTTATTTCCGCGAAGACAGGACAGCGCCTGACAAAGATGTATGAGATGATCGACATGGTGATCGCGAACAATTCCATGCGGATTGCGACCGGCGTCTTGAATGAGATTATTATGGAAGCGGTGGCCATGCACGAGCCTCCGTCTGACAAGGGAAAGCGGCTGCGCATTTATTATGCGACGCAGGTGGCAGTGAAGCCGCCGACGTTTGTCCTGTTTGTCAACGACAAGGCGCTGATGCATTTTTCCTATACCAGATATCTGGAAAACCGGATCCGGGAAACCTTTGGGTTCAGGGGTACGGCGCTGAAGTTTATTATTCGTGAGAGGAAAGATTCTCAGAGATGATATACTATGAAAGTGTCGTGAGCAGACAGACGGACGTGTTCGCATGACCGGATGTCTGAATATTTACGGCTTTCATGTATGCACTCTAAGCCTTAAAATAGTTGTTTTATGAGAAAGGGTGAAAAATAAATGATTACAGCTCGTGTGATTGGTCTGGTACTCGGATATCTGTTTGGGCTGTTTCCCACCGGGAGGCTGGTCGGGAAAGCGTATCAGACAGATCTGAGAAAAGAGGGCAGCGGCAATACCGGTATGACAAATTCCATTCGTGTGCTGGGATGGAAAGCGGGTGTTATTGTGTTTTTCGGCGACTGCCTGAAAGCGGTGGCGGCGATGGTGATTATCTGGCTGCTGTACCGCAATACGTTCCCGGAGGCGGTAAAGATGCTGGAACTGTATGCCGGGATTGGCGCGGTTCTGGGACATAATTATCCGTTTTACGCAAAATTTAAGGGCGGAAAGGGGATCGCCTGCAGTGTGGGTATTGTCTTTGCATCCGACTGGCGGATGGTTCCCATCTGCGCGGTATTGTTTTTTCTCGCGGTGGCTCCCACCGGGTTTATGTCCCTGGGCTCCCTGGCGATTTTAAGCGGATTTTTTGTGCAGACCATCGTCTTCGGACAGATGGGTTTCCTGAAAGTCGGCGCGGATTTTCTGATTGAATTGTACGTGGTGACGGGGATTCTGACCGGGCTCGCATTTTTCCAGCACCGGGAGAACATAAAGCGTCTGGTGACAGGCACGGAAAATAAATTCCGGCCGAAGAAGTCGGAGGAAAAAGACGCCGGGCGGAAATAGATTATGGTAAAGGGAAAGACGTCGTATCGGGCAGAAGTGGAGTTTTCACCGGGAAAACATAAAGTGCCTGGCGGCAGGCACGGAGAACAAAGGTTCACAGAAAGTATGGCTCATAAGATTGAAGTTTTTGACAGAGAGGAAGGATGGTATGGCACAGGTTGGTATCGTCGGAGCGGGCAGCTGGGGTACAGCCCTGTCCGTTGTCCTGGCGCATAACGGACACGATGTGACGGTATGGTCCATCATAGAGGATGAGGTAACAATGCTCAACGCACAGCGGGAGCACAAGGATAAACTGCCCGGAGTGAAAATATCGGACTCCGTTGCGTTTACCACAGATTTAAAGAAAACCGTGGAGGAAAAGGCGCTTGTGGTGCTTGCCGTGCCCTCGCCTCACATCCGCAGCACGGCCCGCAGCATGGCCGGCTTTATCCGGGACGGCCAGCTGATTGTCGCCGTTTCCAAGGGAATCGAGGAAAATACACTGATGATTCAGACAGACATTGTGGAACAGGAGATTCCGCAGGCACAGGTGGCTGTGCTGTCCGGCCCAAGCCACGCGGAGGAGGTTGGCCGGGAGCTGCCAACCACAGTGGTGGCGGGCGCAAAGACCAAAGCGATTGCGGAGCGGGTGCAGGCGTTTTTTATGAATGAGGTATTCCGCGTCTATACCAGCCCGGATATGCTGGGAATTGAACTGGGAAGCTCCCTTAAGAATGTCATCGCTCTGGCAGCGGGAATGGCGGACGGTCTTGGGTTTAGGGACAACACAAAGGCGGCGCTGATTACGCGGGGGATTGCAGAGATTGGCCGTCTGGCTTCGGCGATGGGCGCCAAAATGGAGACGGTGAACGGTCTTTCCGGTATTGGAGATCTGATTGTGACCTGCGCCAGCCGGCATAGCCGGAACCGGAAAGCCGGTATGCTCATCGGACAGGGTTATACCATGGAGGAAGCCATGGATGAGGTAAAGATGGTGGTGGAGGGTGTCTACTCCGCGAAAGCTGCGCTCGCCCTGGCTGAAAAATATGAGATTGATATGCCCATTGTGGAGCAGGTGAACCGGGTGCTGTTTGAGGGGCAGCCGGCAAAGGAGGCGGTGCTGGAGCTGATGCTCCGGGAGCGCAAGCCGGAGAACGGGGATCTGGACTGGTAACATGCGAAGAAAGGAAGAACGGGGATCCAGGCTGGTAATATTAAGAAGAAAGGGAGAACGGGAATCCTGGACCGGTAATATAGGAAGAAAGGGTGACCAGAGAGGAGACTCGGATTGGTAACATAGGAAAAAGGGGAGGCGGGGTTATGCTGATTCCATGTGGCAAATGCGGAAAACGCTACGATTATGAAAAATATAACGGAATCTGCCCGAAATGCGGCAGATATAACCGGAGGGACAGCGCAGTGCTGGAGAGAGAACTGCATGAGAGGTACGACGCGGATCCGGCACACTCGGAGGAAAGCCATAAGCAGGTGCATAAGAAGAACTATGACTCTTACCGCCATCAGACAGGCGACAGGAGAAAACCGGACGGCAATTTCTGGGGATCAGAGGAAAATTATACAAAAAAACATCTCGTGGTCGTTCTTGCCGTAATGATTGTTATAGTAATGTTCTTTGTTTTCGGCGGAATGGCAGTTTTTTTGACTATAGCGAAGACAACGATGGAATTTTAGACAATGCAGAAGATACTTATGCGTGGGAGGATAATACAGAGACAGAGTCCCTGAATTCCATTTTACAGCGGATTCAGGATTCCCTGAGCGGATTTGCGGATACGGAAGAAGTGTTTGACTATTACGGGGAAGATGCCGATGGGGGCAGTGACATTATTGAGGAAATTTATCTGAGCTATTCCTATATGGACCTGGTCAGCCGGGAACTGACAGAAGAAGACTGGGAGGGCGACCACTCCGTGATCTTCCTGAATGGGGACGCAGAGGCGATTGAGGAACTGGAGGAAGAGTATAGCGGACAGGAAGGAGAGTTCTATCTGGTTACCGTGCAGGTTTATAATGATACAAGTGAGGATCTGGACGCATCTTCGATTGTCGTGGAAAACATTGAGTTTTCCACTGAGGAAGGGAATGCGTGGGAGCTGCCCTGCCTGCACGCCTTTTGCAGTTACTGGGAAATGATCGAGGCCGGACACAACGGTTACCAGGACTGGCTGATCTTTGTGCCGGACGACATGCTCGATGCTGTACAGGAAGAGGAATATCTCACGTTTTCCTTTACTTATGAGACGACAGAGCAGGATGGTGGGACGGTGGTAAATACTTATGAGGATGAAGTGTTTTATTTTGATTGAGCGGGGCAGATTTGTCCGGTATCCGATAAGATACAGCAGCTTCCTGAAACGTTATGATATCGGCACTTTTATTGTCTGTTGAGATAGACGCAGGGGCATTGGGAAGGAGAAACCTGGGATGGAGAGAATACGGATCCGATATTTTTCGGACAGAATCAAACGGCTGGAGTACATTAACGGAAAGTCCGACTGGATTGATCTGCGCGCCAGCGAGACTGTGGAGCTTAAGGCGGGGGAGTTTAAACTGATTCCTCTCGGCGTGGCTATGGAACTGCCGCAGGGCTATGAGGGGCATCTGGTTCCCCGCAGTTCCACATTTAAAAATTACGGTATCCTGCAGACGAACAGCTGCGGCATCATTGACTGCTCTTACTGCGGTGATGAGGATATGTGGCGCATGCCGGTCTATGCGACCCGCGATACCGTGATCCGGGAGAATGACCGCATCTGTCAGTTCCGGATTGTAAAAAATCAGCCGGAAGTCGTGTTTGACGAGGTAGAATCGTTGGATAACACAAGCAGAGGCGGGTTTGGGAGTACGGGAAAGCAATGATTACCGTCAATTTTACTGAAAATGTGGTCAAATGTCGTCGAAACATATAAAAAGTGTCGATTTTTTGAGATTTCCGTGGCATAAATACCAAGGATAAGATGGTAATTTTGTAAAAATATCTAATGACAATTCGTGTTTAATTTGATAAAATGTCAGCATGGCAG
>JAJBTR010000171.1 GCA_020860745.1 Lachnospiraceae bacterium
GGCCTGCATTTTCCATTCGAAAAACATACGGAATGATACCGTTTTACCATTTTCTTATATGAAAAAAATTCCTAGAAGTAGTATACTATAAGAAAAAATCTTGCGAAAATAAGGAGGAAATAAGATGAAGTGCGGGAGACGATTGAGTTCCGACTGATGTCAAAGCAAAAAGACTGGAATACGGGAAATACAGAATATGTAGATGAGCAAACCTGAATGCTAAATATTAACGAATATCGCTTTTCCAATCTGATTGCAAAAGCTAAACACAGAAATCAGACATGGATTCATTTGGCACAGGAGATCATGGGAGATATTTGAAAACATTAAAAAATATAAACACCCGCCAAAGCGCAAGGCCAGGGAAGGCCAGGGCTGGTGTTATTTTTATGATTCAATACAATTTGTCAGATACCTTAATAAAAAGGTCATTCATCCAGCATATGCAGATGGTATGTAGCCGCGCTGTCATGCTTGCTCTCATTATGTGACTCCCATTTCTCCAAGGTAGTAAAGCCGTTTCCGCAAGAATCACACACATACATACCCTCACGTGTCTCGCCGCATTTCGTGCATTCATAATAGAAAATGTGGGCGGTGGTGGTGCCAGTCTGGACAGAATCTGAACGGTAAACACTATACCAGACAGCAGACCATCAAATTTTTGGCGATGTGGTCAGAGCCGTATTAAGGAAAATCATCACAAAGGAAGGAAGAGTTACGGAGGTAATCTTCCAGAACGGGGTTTCCTGCAAGTTTGCCTACCGTTATAAAGCTAAAACAAAATGTACGTTATGCGGCAGCGGGGTTAGGGAAACAGTAGGATGCCGCGGGCTAAGGTTGATCGAGATTGATGGCAAAAAATATAGCCGTATCCGGATGGGAGCGGAATCAGACCCGCATTATAAAAAAAGATGATGAATTCTGTGCAGACTGTGGCGTACGAAGAAATTACTGGCATCACCTGGGATGCCGGATGGAGACATGCCCGGCCTGCCACCAACCGTTCATGTCATGCGGGCATATACAGCCGGAACAGTGGAGAATGGGATGAGGATGAGGAAGAGTAATATTCTTCCTCTTTTCCATTCCTGCTATACTCTCTTAGAAGGAAATCCTTCCTCCAACCTGTACTTGTCTGACGTTTCCAGATGTGCTATAATCCAGAAATGCCGGGAAACACCCGGAAATGTGATTTATGGAGGAACAAGCGGAATGGACTGCCGGGACCAGAACCAGGTACAGGATTACTGGGACATGTATTTTAAGGATATGGATTTAGAGAATATAGATTATGATGACATTGACATCACACTTCCCCCGCCGGAAAAGGAGCCATTCCGGCAGTATTATTTCATTGCCAGAGACCAGTATTACTTTCAGCAGATGGAAAAAAAGGCGGGGAGGAAACTTACTTTTTGCGAACATACGTTTGGCTGTCAGATGAACGAAAGAAATTCGGAGAAACTCCGTGGTATCCTGCATGCGATCGGCTATGAAGAGCAGGACTCCGAGGAGAATGCGGACTTTGTGATTTATAACACCTGTACGGTTCGTGAGAATGCCAACAACAAAGTCTACGGCAGACTGGGTTATCTGCATGGATATAAGAAAAAGAATCCGCATATGATCATCGCTCTCTGCGGCTGCATGATGCAGGAGGAGAAGGTGGTCGCGAAGATTAAGAAGAGTTATCCCTTTGTGGATCTGATCTTCGGCACACATAATATATTTAAATTTGCGGAGCTCTTAGCGCAGGCTTATGAGCAGTCGTCCATGGTGGTGGATATCTGGGAGGATACAACGCAGATCGTGGAACAGCTGCCGAATGAGCGAAAATATCCGTTTAAGAGCGGTGTCAATATTATGTTCGGCTGCAATAATTTTTGCAGCTATTGTATTGTGCCCTATGTCCGGGGGCGGGAGCGGAGCCGGAAGCCGGAGAAAATCATCAGCGAGATTAAGCGTTTTGTCGCAGACGGCGTGATTGAGGTGATGCTTCTCGGACAAAATGTGAACTCTTACGGGAAAAATCTGGAGGAACCGGTAACGTTTGCGCAGCTTTTGTCTGAGATTGATCAGATAGAGGGGCTCGAACGCATCCGCTTCATGACCTCTCACCCGAAAGATCTTTCTGATGAGCTGATTGAGGTGATGGCAAATTCAAAAAAGATCTGCCGGCATTTACACCTGCCCTTACAGTCCGGAAGCAGCCGCCTGTTAAAAATCATGAACCGGCGCTACACAAAGGAGCATTATCTGGAGCTGGTGGATAAGATCCGGACGGCGATGCCGGACATTGCCCTGACCACGGATATTATCGTTGGGTTTCCGGGTGAGACCGAGGAAGATTTCGAGGAGACGATGGATGTGGTGAGACGGGTGCAGTATGACAGCGCATTTACCTTTATTTATTCGAAGCGGACCGGGACACCGGCGGCTTCGATGGAAGATCAGGTTCCGGCCGACGTGGTGAAACGGCGGTTTGACCGGCTTTTAAAAGAGGTGCAGACGATTGCCGCGAAGAAAGCGGACGCGTTAACCGGCCAGACGATGGATGTGTTGGTGGAGAGCATTAACCATCAGGATGCGAGCCTGGTGACGGGACGCCTGGGGAATAATTCTGTTGTGCACCTGCCGGGGGATGAGAGCCTGATCGGAAAGATAGTGAAAGTAAAGCTGGAGGAGTGCAAAGGGTTTTATTATTATGGGAGACTGATATGAGGTAGTCTTTCCATTAGAGAATGTAAACGATCCGTGTGTTATATAAGAAGTTTCTTTTTTATACGGAAAAAGAACCGGATGATATGTTCAAAGTTTTTCGGTACGATGTGTCAGGAGCATGCAATGCGAATTTAGTGAGAGCTTATGCAAAGCTATGCTGGCATTGATTGCGGTATGTGCAATATTGATTAACAGCTATTCATGTATTACAGGGAGTATCCATGGAAAAGAAACCCGGGAAAAAGGAAATCATCTTCCTTATTGTTATATTTATCATTATCCTGGCTGGCTGGCTGGGGTATCGTTACATGACTGCGGGAGCAGATCCCGGAAATCAGGTTCGAATCACTGTGAATGGTGAGGAATACGGTGTCTATGATCTGGAACAGGATCAGGAGATTCCAATCGAGATTGACGGTGAAGTGGCTAACACGTTAGTGATAAAAGATGGTGAGGCCGATATGATAGAGGCCGATTGTCCGGATCAGATTTGTGTAAACACGGCGGCGATTTCTGTGAAAAATGAGACGATTGTCTGCCTGCCGAATAAGGTTGTGGTGGAGGTCATTGAATCGGAGGCAGAGTCGGAGTTGGATGTGATTGCACAATGAGGCATTTGGATTCTCTTGCTGTATTAAAATTTGAGAAAATGTCAGATGAGTGGCTGGATTTTATAGCAATGTGCAGGAGTGGAAAAACGCACGGTTATGATATTGTAGAAGGACCTATGGCGAATGATACGATCTGGAATTATGTCAATGATTTTATTGCGGGTAATATCAGCCGAAAGCAATTCTGGGCATTGGCGGAATTTCGCTATCCGACTCATCAGATCAGTTTTCACACATTATCGGCATTGAATTGTCTGGAATTTAAGGGAAGTGAGGTTATTTATGACTGACGCACAGAAAAATGATTTTTTTTATGTTTGCTCCCTTATCGAGTATGTGTCACGGCTAACGAAAAACCGGCGTGGGGATGTGGTAAAAGCGCTTGGAAAAGAGGGAGTGCTTAAGCAATTAAAAGATGCATCTGTCAATCATTGCCTGACTTTTGAGCAGGTAGGAGATGAAGTGATAGAAAGGTATGGGATTCATCAGGGAGATTTTGACACGATCACAAATTGCAAATATTCTGTTCCGGGTTATATGGATATAGGAAAACTGTATACAATTATGATTGAAGACCTTGCCGAGCCGGGACAGGAGGTGGATGAGATGATAAATATTTTCACATCATTTATCAGTGATGAAATCTCAACTTTTAAGACGGGCGTCTATTATGAGAATCCCAGTTACCTGGAGTGCTCATATAGAGAGGGACATCTGTTGGATTAGAGTTGTGAATACGGTTGAATCTCTCTGTCTATGTTATATTGGTCCTTTGAGTTAGAGTCAGGAGCCAGGACTTTGGACTTTGGGTCTGGAAAGTGTCAGGATAAATTATGTATGCATATATAAAAGGAACCCTGGAGGAAGTCCGGGAAGAATTTATTGTAGTAGAAAATAACGGGATCGGATACCAGATTTCTGTTCCGATGCGTATTCTGGAGGAATTGCCGGGAAGAGGTGCGGAGGTCAAAATTTACACTTATCTGTATGTGAGAGAGGATATTTTTTCTCTCTTCGGATTTTCCACACAGGATGAGCTGGCCATGTTCCGGCTTCTGCTGGGGGTCTCCGGCATCGGGCCGAAGGGGGCATTGGCTATTTTGTCGGCGCTCTCTGTAAATGAGATCCGATTTGCCGTGGTGAGTGAGGATATCAAGACTATTTCAAAAGCGCCCGGCGTCGGAAAAAAGAGTGCGCAGAGGCTGATTATTGAATTGAAAGATAAGATTCATCTGGAGGATGTGTATGAGACGGAGGAGAATGTCGTCGATGTTATTACGGAAACGACGCAGATTGTACGAAAGGAAGCGATGGAGGCGCTGGTTGCGCTTGGTTACAGCGGGGCGGAAGCAGCGGGGGTGCTTTCCGACATTGAAATTTCGGATGATTCGGATGTGGAAACGGTGCTTAAGACGGCGTTGAAAAATATGTCACGCTTGTGATTTAGGATTGTGGGATAAGTGAGATATAAGTGAGATATAAGTGAGATAGGAAATCTCTGATTTCCGTGATCGAACTTATACACAGCAGCACGTAGTGCGGAGCAATCCGTGGCGTCATAAAACTGCCACCAGGGGACAACGGATGCGATAGGGAGCAAATTCATGGAAAAACGAATGATTTCCACACAGATTTTAGAAGAAGATATCAAGATGGAGCCAAGCCTGCGTCCGCAGACACTCAATGAGTACATCGGACAGGAGCAGATTAAGGACAGTCTCCGAGTCTATATTGAGGCGGCGAAGCAGAGGGGCGAGGCTCTGGATCATGTGCTGTTTTACGGGCCTCCCGGTCTGGGAAAAACGACGCTCTCCGGCATCATTGCCAACGAGATGGGTGTGCACATGAAAGTGACTTCCGGTCCGGCTATTGCGAAGCCCGGCGAGATGGCGTCTATTTTGAGCAATCTTCAGGAAAATGACCTGCTGTTTGTGGACGAGATTCACCGTCTGAACCGTCAGGTGGAGGAGGTGCTCTACCCGGCGATGGAGGATTACGCTATTGATATTATGATCGGAAAGGGTTCCAGTGCGCGGTCGATTCGCCTGGATCTTCCGAAGTTTACACTGGTGGGTGCGACGACCCGTGCCGGTCTGCTGACGGCGCCGCTTCGGGATCGCTTTGGTGTGATCCAGCATCTGGAATTTTATACGGTGGATGAGCTGCAGACGATCATTCTGCAGTCGGCAAAAATCCTGAATGTGGAGATTGAGATGGAAGGCGCTCATGAGCTGGCGAAGCGCTCCCGGGGTACGCCGCGTCTGGCCAATCGCCTGCTGAAGCGTGTCCGTGATTTTGCCCAGGTAAAATACGATGGGGTGATCACAAAGGAAGTGGCGTCTTTTGCTTTGGATCTGCTGGAAGTGGACAGCTGCGGGCTGGATAAAAACGACCGCATGATTTTGCTGACGATTCTGCAGAAGTTCGGCGGCGGACCGGTAGGTCTGGACACGCTGGCAGCCGCGATTGGCGAGGACGCCGGTACCATTGAGGATGTCTACGAGCCGTATCTGGTGAAAAACGGATTTATCAACCGTACGCCGAAAGGGCGGGTGGCGACAGAGCAGGCTTACCTGCATTTTGGGCTGACTCAGTAGAATCATGGATGCAGTATTTTAAGTTCATTATAAGCTAAGAAGATATGTCGGAGGACAAAACAGGATGAGTGTTCTCCGGCATTTTGTTGGTGTGCGCTAACTGGTAAAAGTGAAATTTAAGGTTGTCCCGGAAGTAAAACCCTGTTATGATATTTCCAAATGAATTTTTAAACCAGATAGATACATACAGGGAGATCGCGATGACTAAGACACATATGGTACAGGTTGTGATTGACGGAAAAATATTGACGATGGGAGGCTCTGATGATGAAGGACATATCCAGAAGGTGGCCTCCTACGTCAATCATATGATTCAGACGATGGAGGATACGGACGCATACAAGGCGCTGCCTGCCGACTTAAAACCGATTCTGATTGAACTCAATATCGCGGACGAGCTGATTGCGGCGCAGGATACGATCGCACAGCTGGAGAATGATCTGCGGCTGAAGGAAAATGAATTGTCGGAGCTTAAGCAGACTCTGGTGGAGACCCAGATGAAGATGGAGCGGACAGATGGGAAAAGGAAAAGATAAATCCAAATCCCAGATGGACGGAAAGCGATTGGAAAAGATATGGTCGAAGAGGATGGAACGAAGAAACGATAAATCCGGTACAGGCGAAAGAAGTAAAGTGTAACAGGGATGTCTGGAAAGAAAGAGGAATAGATGAAACATGAATTGCTGGCTCCTGCCGGGTCGTATGCTATCTGCGAAGCTGTTCTTGCGGCGGGAGCGAACGCGGTGTATCTGGGAGGAGCGAACTATGGCGCCCGCGCGTTCGCGCAGAATTTTTCCGATGAGGAGATTCTGAAGGCGATCGATCTGGCGCATCTGCACGGGAGGAAGATTTTTCTGACCGTCAATACATTATTAAAGAACAGGGAGACAGGGGAGGCGCTGCAAAACTGGCTCAGCCTTTTTTACGAACAGGGATTAGACGCCATTATCGTACAGGATTATGGCGTATTTCAATTTGTGAGGGAACGTTTTCCCGGACTGCCTGTCCACGCCAGCACGCAGATGTCGGTGGCGAATGTATATGGCGCGGCCTTTCTGAAAGAACAGGGTGCTTCCCGGATTGTCACGGCCAGAGAGTTATCCTTACAGGAAATCCGCCGCATCCATGAGGAGACCGGCGTGGAGATCGAGAGTTTTGTCCACGGTGCGCTCTGTTACTGTTATTCCGGCCAGTGTCTGATGAGCAGCCTGATCGGCGGACGAAGCGGGAATCGCGGGCGGTGCGCCCAGCCCTGCCGGCTCCCTTATCAGGTCATGGATGAAAAAGGAAATGTGCTCCGGAAAAAAGAGCGCTATCCTTTAAGCCCGAAAGATCTTTGTGCCCTAGAACTGATTCCGCAGATCTGTGAAGCCGGAGTGTATTCCTTTAAGATTGAGGGAAGGATGAAATCATTGGAGTATGCCGCCGGTGTGACGCAGATTTACCGGAAGTACCTTGACCTGTATGAAAATACGCCGGAACGTTTTTTCGTGGAAGAGGAGGATAAAAAGGCGCTGCTTGCTCTGGGAAGCCGCAGTGGTTTTACCCGGGGCTACTATGAGATGAGGAACGGAAGAAAAATGATGGCGCTTAATGATTCCTCTCACAGCAGCGGGGAAGCCGCCGAGGTATACCGGGAAGCGGAACTGAATAAGATTCCGGTGAAAGGAAAACTGATTCTTCGCGTGGGGGAGCCTGTGCGGTTGTCGTTGCAGGCGGAGACTTCAGCGCAGGAGAACACTGTTTCCGGCTTGTGCTTAAGTCCGGGTCCTGACGCCGCGTGGGAAAGCGCCTCACGAAATGTTAAGAAAGAGACAAATGATAAGACAGAGGCGACTGTGCGGAATCAGCCTGTCGCTGTAGAAATGTGTTCAGAGGAGAAGGTTATGAGGGCGGAAAAACGCCCTCTCTCCGAAGATGAGGTGAGAAGCAGACTCTCAAAAACCGGAGACACTCCTTTTTCACTCGCTGATCTGCAGATTGATATGGAGACCGGGTGTTTCGTTCCGGTGAAACAGCTGAATGAATTGCGGCGGAGCGCCTTTGACCGGTTGAACCATAAGATGCTGCAGCCGTATCGCCGGTTGCTGCCCGAGAAGAGCAGATGCGTGGAGACAGGAGAAGAGATTCTGTTGAAGCTTTCAGATAAAAAAATTCAGTCAGGACGATTGCAGAAGGAAGATACATACTCAAGGCAGTCAGAAACGGGCAGAATCATCAAAGGATCAGAATTGTTGAAAGAAAACCGCGCTGACAGGAGAAAATCGGATTTCCTCAACGTACAGGTTTCGAATGAAACGCAGCTATCCGAGGCTCTGCGTCATCCGTTTGTGAATATGATTTCCCTGGATTTCTCATCTGGAGAAAAACATCAGCCGGTCTCAGGTCCTTCAAAGACATTTGCCGGCCGCCGGGAAATTCATACGAAGATTACAGCGGAAGATGGCGCGTACGCCTCTTATTTCAGGACGATTGAGCTGGCGCGGCAGCGTATCCAGACCGCAGGAAAGCAGGCGGCGTTGTGTTTCCCATACATTTTCAGGGAAAATACATCGGTTTTTTATCTGAAAAAA
>JAJBTR010000380.1 GCA_020860745.1 Lachnospiraceae bacterium
TTTTTGTTCAATAATTTTTTTCGCATAATAATCGTAGGATGTCTTAACGGAACAAAAAAAGCAAATCTGATTTTATATCCTCATCATTTATCAACAAATTCGATTTCCAATTTTCCCCCATTACATCATAATCACACCCTGATATTCCAACATCCGGGTTTCTTTCCATGTATTTAACTTGTTCTTCCAATCTGTTTGGTAAAGATATATCATCTGCGTCCATGCGAACTATATAAGTCCCCCGTGACGCATCCAACGCAACGTTTAATGATTTGGATATTCCTAATTTTTCTTCGTTGATAATAAGCCGGATTCGTTCATCGGATTCCATGTAATGTCTTATAATATCATCTGTAGAATCAGTCGTTGTTGGTTCATCAACTATAATCATTTCCCAATCAGTAAATGTCTGATTTAATACGCTTTCAATAGCTTCTGAAAGAAATTCTTGCGCATTGTAAACTGGCATTATAATTGAAACAATTGGATTCTCTTTTTTTGTGTGTTCATTACTTATCATCGCTTTTTAACTCCTTGCTTAGCACCCAATACATCATGTGATCGAACATCATATGAATATCTTCCGTAATCTGCATATCATCAACCGCGACATGCATATAATAATCAGCCAATTCCCGTAACTTTCCTCCGGAGTATCCTGTAATTCCAACCACATTTGCTCCGACTTGTTTAGCATACTCCACCGCTTTAATTACATTTTTCGAATTACCACTTCCTGAAATTGCAAGAACAAGATCATCCTCTTTTAGCTTGTTTTCTAACTGAAAAGCAAATACATCATCATAGGAAATGTCGTTTGCGATGGCTGTCAATACTGGCGTATTATCACTAAGACAAATCAAATGGAATTTCTTGTCCAGTTTCTCACAAATGCCTTTGTTGAAATCACACACAAAATGAGATGCCGTAGCTGCACTTCCTCCATTTCCAAAAACGTATATCGTTGCTTCTCTCTCATAAGCATCCTTGATTGCCTGCACAGCTTGGTTGATTTCATCAATATTCAAGTTGTTGATAACCTGTTTTTCCTTTTCAAAGTATTCTTTAATCTTGTTCTTCATATCTAGGCTCCTATTATCTTTGTTACAACACCTAATAAATCGTCCCCTGTAAGTTCTGCTTTTACAGGATATTTCCCATCATTTCCCGCTTCTCCGGTCAAAACCAATGCTGTATGTGTTCCCGCATTTTTCCCGGTCTGTATATCTAATGTTGTGTCTCCTATAAACCACGAATGCTCCAAATCTATATTGTGGTCAAGGACTGCTTTCTGGATCATACCAACCTCAGGCTTGCGGCAATTACATATGATTTTTAATTCTTTTACTTCCCCTTCAAACCCACAGTCCGGATGATGCGGACAAAAATAAATATCATCCACATAACATCCTTTCTCTCCCAACAGCACATGCATTCTATTATGAATTTCTTCTAACCCTTTAAATGTACAATCTCCTCTGGCAACAACCGGCTGATTCGTAATAACAATTGCAAGATATTCGGATTGATTTATTTTAGTAATGGCTTCCGACACGTGTCTCTCCAATTCCATCTGTCTGGCATCCGTCAAAAGGCCCACGTACCGGTTAATTGTTCCATCTCGATCCAGAAAAATACATTTCTGTCGATTCTTCAGATTTCTCGCTTCACAGACGCCACGCTGATAATCCTCACAGACTTTCGCATATCGATCCGGAGTTCCGATATCCTTGACATATTCGGTAGAACAGTATGCATACACTTTCCCTTGTTCAATAGCGGAAAGAATAACCCCTTTTTCCAGATCTCGCTTTGTTCCATCCGAAATATACCGAAAAATGTCTGACGAGAATATATAAATCCCGGCGTTCACCAGGTTCTTATATGCTTTCGTTCGCTCACCATTTTTATGTAACCAGCCTGTCACACGCTGTGATTCATCTATGACTAGCAAATCACTATCATATGGATGGGAATTGGGGTGAGCAAAGAGCGTTGCAACCGCATCATTTCTTCTATGGAAGTTTGCCATGCGCTGAAAATTGATGTTAACAAATACATCACCAAACAGTAAATAAAAGTCCTCAGTCAATCTATCTTTAAGATAAAACAGCGCTCCTGCCGTTCCCAATGGCTCCTGTTCACGGAAATATTGAATGGATACACTCCATTTGGATCCGTCATTAAAATACTCTTCAATCACCTCTCCAAGATGCCCTATAACCAAAATAATTTCCGTGATACCATTTTCTTTTAAATTTTCAATTTGATGTTCCAGCACTGGCTTTCCGGCAATCTGTATCATTGGTTTAGGAATATCCTGAAGCAATGAGGAAAGCCTTGTGCCTTTCCCACCAGCCATAATCACTGCTTTCATACGTTTCTCCATCAAATTTTTAATTCAGACTGTCCAAAGTAGCCTGAACAGATTCATTAGAATTATGCTTAGCATGCCATCCTGTGGCATATATTTTTGACAAATCATACTGAAAGGAATTGACATCTCCTTTCCATCCGATTGAACCGCCGGTGAATTTATATTTCACATTGCGCAGTCCCAAATGCATGCAGACCATGTCTGCGATTTCTCTTACTGTTGTTGCTGTGTCTAAGCCAATGTTGTATATCTGCACGCCGGTTTCCTCTTTCTCTGCATACTCAGCAATTGCTTCGACTAAATCCAGAACATACAGATATGGCTTCTTCTGCGTTCCATCCCCCAGGATTTCCAATTCATGCGGATTTTCCTTTAATTTCCGAATAAAATCAAATATCACTCCGTGTGTCAGATGCGGTCCAATAACATTCGGAAAACGAAAAATCAAGACATCCAGGTTGTTCATATATGCGTAGGAAGAGATAAAAGCTTCCGAAGCAAGTTTTGCCCCGCCATAATAAGAAATAGGGGCTAATCCTCCGGTTACCTCCTGCACATTAGTTCCCATTTTTTCTCCATAAACCGCAGATGTAGAAGCAAAAAACAGCTTTTTTATTCCATTTCTCCGCATGACTTCCAGCACTGCATATGTAGTGGAAAATGTATTTTTAAAATCAATCCCCGGATATTTTGCACTTTTTTGAATATCAGAATTCGCTGCAAGGTGATAAATTCTCTCAATGTGATGATCTTTCACAATGGTATCCAGGCTGTCTATCTCAGATACATCAGACTCAATCAGTGAAAAATTTCTGTTCGGCAAAAGATGTTCTACATTTTCTCGTTTTCCAAGTTCAAAATTGTCCACACACACTACATTCTTTCCCTGTTTTAAAAGCAGTTCCGCCAAATGAGAACCTATAAATCCTGCTCCTCCAGTAATCAAAACATGTTCCATCTTTTTTCTCCATTTCATAAAATATCTGGTTTGGATCCTACATAAATTACGGACGATCCTTATCTGTCCAGAGAAATCGGCATCTGCACCAAATCCAGCGCTGTACGCATTTCCTGCTGCCGATCCTTTTGCACGTAAAACAATAAAAATCCTCCGCCACCGGCGCCAAGAAGCTTGCCTCCCAAAGCACCATTTTTTAATGCAATATCATAACATTCATCAATCATGGGATTTGTAATTCCCGATGCCAGCGTTCGTTTCAGCTTCCATCCCTCATGCAGAATCTCTCCCAATGCGTCTACATTATTATGCTGAAGCTCTTCTCTCAGCTCATGAGTTAACTCACACATCTCGAGCTGATTACGCTCTCTGTCCCCTGCCGTGACATTTTTACTCTGTTCTTGCAAAATGGAATTAGCCGAGTGCACCTTACCGGTATAAAACATCATTAAATTTTCTTCCAGTTTCTGAAAGCTTGCCGGTTTCATTATAATCGGATCTACAAATACGCTTCCATCTTTGTTAAAAGAATAGAAATTCAGCCCTCCATAAGCAGCCGCATATTGATCCTGTTTTCCAATTGGATTGTGTAAAATATCAATCTCAATCTCACATGCTTTGCTTGCCAGTTTTTCTTTTGATACAAACTTTCCTTTATAACTGTAAAGCGCGTGCAAAATACCTACCGTAAAAGAACTGGAAGAACCGAGCCCAGTCCCCGCTGGAATATCGGCTGTGCTCACAATCTCCACTCCACTAATACGGAGCATATCAAGCACCGCTTTAAAATAACTGTGATGAATCTCACTGACATCACTCACAATCTCTGTTTCAGAATACTTCAAAACAGTATCCTGTAATTCAAAGCTTGGATGTACAGAAATATACATGTACTTATTAATACTGGTGCTGATTACGCAGCCCCCATGCTTCTCATAAAAAGCTGGTATGTCGCTGCCGCCTCCGATAAAACTGACTCGAAATGGTGTTCTTGTAATAATCATTTGTTTTCCGGATATATTTGAATAATATATCTCTACTCCTCCTATTCTAAGTTTTCAGTATCTGTCAAGCAGATAGTATGTCTGCAAAATTTTCGATTTTCTGTGCTCAACAAACAATTGGCACATAGGCATCTCTGCTGCTAACTCTGAAAAAGGTCTCATCAGCTATTAACACCTGTTCTTTATTTTTTGTTATTGTTATTCTCTTTTTGCCAGATATCTTTTTCCCTCCCTGATACTTTATAGCGAATATATTTTTGATTTTTATTGTTTGGGTGAGAACTTTGGTGAGTATCGACTTGTTAAGCATCATGTAACAATCCCATTGAATTTATAATTCTACAAAAAACGTGAATACATACTCACCCTCTGCATCCTTGTATAAATGCTCATTGTACTCACGAAACAGTTGTATTAAATTTACTGTATTGTTCCGAGAACCCGAATAAAAAATCCAGCTTCACGGTTGGTGTTCTCATCTCCAAATGTAAACCCCGGGAAATACTCCATTCAGTTCTATTAATGTAAACAGTCCGCGAATGTAACATTTTGGCGCAAAATGTTATTATCGTCCGACACAAATTTAATATCCTCAATGTAGTGCTGTATGATTATTTTCTCTCAGACGGCTACAGCGATATTCTGATCGAGATTGTATTTGTCAGTTTAAATTCGCTCTATACTTTTTGCATACTTACCACTATAATGGAAGTAATTTTACAGAAGGAAGTATATTGGGCATGGGCGGAATGAATCAGAAAAAGAAACTCCCGGTTGGGATTGAAGATTTTGAAACAATTTGAACAGAGGGATTCTACTACGTTGATAAAACATCTATGATCCGGGATTTGTTGAATTCCTGGAGGCTGGTAAATTTATTTACCCGCCCCGGCGTTTTGGGAAATCCCTGAACATGAGTATGCTGAAAGCTTTCTTTGAAATCGGAACCGAAGAGAAGTTGTTTGAAGGACTGGAAATCTCAAGGGAGACAGCATTGTGCGAACGGTATCTGGGGAAATTCCCGGTTATCTCTATCAGTTTAAAAAGCGTCAGCGGGACTGATTTTTCATCTGCTTGCTCCATTATGCGTTCGGTCATCGGCAACGAGGCTATGCGATTCCAGTTTTTACTGGAGGATGATAACCTGACAGAGAAAGAAAAGGCACAGTATCAGCAGCTTACAGATGTAGACATGAGCGGATCTGAGAGCTTTGTTATGTCAGATGCCACGTTGAAAGGAAGCCTTAAGACACTTTCTGTATTGCTTCATAAGCATTATGGGGAAAGAGTGATTATCCTGATTGATGAATATGATGTTCCGCTTGCGAAAGCAAACTCAAACGGCTATTATGACCAGATGGTTGATTTGATCCGTAGTGTATTTGACCAGGCTTTAAAAACAAACAGCAGCCTTTATTTCGCCGCGCAGACACCCGGTCAAAACAGCAAATGCCAGATAATCATTTGTTTTCAGAGATGAACCGAATAATAACCGGATCAGTTGAACCATTTTATCATAATAACCAAACTGATTTGTTTTATCCAGAGGTACATCGTACTCATCAATCAGAATAACGACCTTATGTCCGCAGGTGTGAAAAAGGATTCCGGATAACAGTTTCAAACTGTCCTCCAAATCACCATTCCCGTAGATCAACGACTGCAGATCATCCCTGTCAAAATCACTGATGATATTCTTTTCCAAAAGATAAGAAAAACGTCTGGCTTCCTCTCGGATAACGCTCCAAAGCCTCTTGCGGGCCGATTCATAATCGGAACCTTCTATATTTTTCAGGCTGAGAAAAATAACAGGATACTGGCCCATATGTGCTTCACATAAATCCTCTTCACGGCTGATCGCCAGTCCGTCAAACAGGCTTTTGTCCGTGCCCATTTCAAAAAAGGATTACAGCATACTCATATTCAATGTTTTCCCGAAACGGCGCGGGCGGGTAAACAGGCTTACCAAAGCCCCGTCACATAACAGTTCTTTGATCAGCATGGTCTTATCTGCATAATAATAGCTTTTTGTACGTAGATCAGCAAAATTCTCGATACCTCTGGGAAGTTTTTTTCGATCCATAACAGCCACTCCGTTCCGTTTCGTATTATTGCCCTTTCCAAGAGAAAGATAATGATAAAAGGATACCACATCCATACGGCAGTTGCAGGGTTTTGCCTACGCAATCAACGCCGACCGAAGTCGGTTCAAAAAATCTCTGTTAAAACAGAGCGGATTATGCTATGATAAAAACAACTTATAGCAGGATTTCAGGAAGGGGCGCGTTTTATAATGGAAATGACTCACCAGTTAAAACTTCCGGTAGGAATTGAAAACTTCAAAGATATTCGAACCGACGGATATTACTACGTTGACAAAACATCCATGATCCGGGATTTACTTAACTCCAGAGGGCTGGTAAATCTGTTCACCCGTCCCAGACGCTTCGGGAAATCCCTGAATATGAGTATGTTAAAATCATTTTTTGAAATTGGCTGTGAGCGAGAACTCTTTGACGGATTGAATATTTCAATGGACCATACCCTATGTGAACAGTTTATGGGAAGATTTCCTGTCATCTCTATCAGCCTTAAAGGAACGGAAGCAGAGAATTTTTCAACAAGCAGGGGCTTGATAGTAAGAGCTGTAAAAGAAGAAGCAGAACGCTTGTTTTTCCTGTCAGAAAGCAGTAGGCTTATAGAAAGTGAACGGGAATCTTATTTTCAACTGCTTGACAACGAGATGAATGATGAAACTTTGTATCGCAGTTTACGAACCTTGTCCCGTTTGCTGCAAAAACACTATGGGAAAAAAACTATTATACTGATTGATGAGTATGATGTCCCGCTGGCAAAAGCAAATGAAAATAACTTTTATAATCAGATGGTGATACTGATTCGCAATATTTTTGATCAGGCACTCAAAACAAATGACAGTCTCTATTTTTCAGTGCTGACCGGATGTCTGCGTGTTTCGAAAGAGAGTATTTTTACCGGGCTGAACAACCCAAATGTCATGTCCGTTACGGATGCCGAATTTGACGAGTATTTTGGTTTTAACGATTCGGAAGTTCGGAAACTGTTGGCGTATTATGGCCTGTCCGGCTTCTATGATGTAATAAAAGAATGGTACGATGGCTACCTTTTTGGAAAAGCCAGAGTATACTGCCCATGGGATGTCATCTGCCATGTCAGGAAATTATGTACTGACAAGGATGCTCCGCCGGAGAATTACTGGTCCAATACCAGCAGCAATGACATTGTCCGACGGTTTATTCAAAAGTCTGAGAATGGAAGTACAAAGCGGGAAATCGAAAACCTTGTTGCAGGCGAAGTCATACAAAAAGAAATCCGACAGGAACTGACTTATCGGGATATGTATGCATCGACAGAAAATATCTGGAGCGTCCTGTTTATGACAGGTTACCTTACACAAAGAGGACGGCGCGACGGGAGCCGTTTCAGCCTTGCCATCCCAAACAGGGAAATACGTACAATCTTCACGACACAGATCATGGATTACTTCCGGGAAAATGTAGCAAAAGACGGAAACCGCGCCATTCGCTTCTGCGATGCCTTAAAAAATGGGCAGTCCGAAGACGCCGAGACGCAGTTTACCGCGTATCTGCGGAAAACAATCAGCATCCGGGATACCTCCGCCCGAAGCGGAATGAAAGAAAGCTTCTTCCACGGCATTCTGCTCGGAATCCTCAGCGTAAAAGAAGCCTGGGTTGTAATCTCAAACCGTGAATCAGGGGACGGCTTCAGCGATATTCTAATCGAGATTGAGGATGAAGCGCTGGGAATAGTTCTTGAAGTAAAGTATGCTGATAACGGCAACCTGGAAGAAAGCTGCCGGAAAGCAATGCAGCAAATTGAAAATATGCGTTACGTGGAAGAACTCAGGAACAACGGAATGGAGCACATCCTGAAATACGGGATCGCATGCTATAAAAAAAGATGCCGGATTGTACTGGATGAGGAATCTCAGCTGTCAGACGATGATTAATGCCTGACAGCTGTTACTTTCTCATCATTAATCTGATAAACTTAATTTACAGATCAGATCCCGGATGCGGTCCGGAGATT
>JAJBTR010000398.1 GCA_020860745.1 Lachnospiraceae bacterium
GATATCAACACTGCATTTAATTATCTCATAATCGTTCCTGTTTGTCTAGTGTTATTTTCGATTTTCTGTCTCAGCGGACTTTCTGTCTCAGTACTTTCTGTCTCAGTCCCTCTCAGTTCCTGACATATTCCCGAAAAGGCATCGTTGGTTTTTCTCAAATAATAACTGCACCGTTTTGCTGCCATACCTCTTTTGCAGCAGTTTCATGCAACGTTCCATCTCTACCGGACGATTCTTTATATCATGTGCATCGCTTGCGATAAAATCCGCCAGATTTTCTTTCAATAAGGAATGACAGAAATGCTTTTGCTTTCTGCCCTCTCTTCCCATGATGCCACCCGCATTGAGCTGAATCTGTGCGCCGGCTATTCTGAGACGGCGCACCCTGAAATCGCTTTTCTGCAGGCAGTAATACCGTTCCGGATGTGCAAGGATTATCCTGTAACCCGCTTCTGACACCATACTGACGGTCTGAAACATATCGCAAAACGGAGTAATCGTAGAAAACTCCAGCAATATCACCTCCGTCCCGGCCATTCTGCATCTGGAATCCCTCAGGACGGGCACCATATTCTTGTGCGCAAAAAACTCACAGCCAAGATACATGCGCAGATCCGGATATAAATGTCCGGCACACTCTGTCACGCGGCGGTATACCAGCTCTCTCTCATCAGCAGATATCTCAAACATCCCCGGTCTGTAATGCGGGGTAAAAATGATATTGCGGATTCCCTGTTTGTACTCTGCTGCCAGCATCATCTGTGTCTCATCCATACAGGAAGAGCCGTCATCCACCCCCGGCAATATATGATTATGTATATCCCAATATCCCTGTGTCAACCTGAACCTGGCCTCCCTGAAATACTGATCATTGCGCCACCGGCAATCCGGCGGCTGTGCAACCAGATTTTCTTAACATCATTTTAATGAACTTACAGGTATTCTAACACATTCAATTCGAAAAAACAAACGCTAACCCGAATTGTTTCTATTTACCTGTTTCATTTGTTGCTTTTCCCGAATAAACAGTTTCCCACCGTATAGCAATACCGACGTGCCGTGAACCACACTTTACACCGGAAAAAATTTGTGCTATCTTTAGCATGATTCAGAAAACAAATACGGAGGCATTACCATGGCACTTGACGGAATTGTAGTCGCTAATCTGGCTTATGACTTAAATAAAGAACTCAGCGGTATGCGCATCAGCAAAATTGCGCAGCCTGAGGCGGACGAATTGCTGCTGACATTAAAAGGAAGCAACGGACAGCGACGTCTTCTGCTCTCAGCCAACACCTCTCTTCCGCTTGTGTATCTGACCGAAGAGAATAAACCGGGTCCTATGACTGCACCGAATTTCTGTATGCTGCTGCGCAAGCATATCGCGAATGGCCGGATTCTCTCTGTCTCGCAGCCTGCCATGGAACGAGTGCTTGTTTTTCAGATTGAACATCTGGATGATCTGGGCGATCTGCGCACTAAAAATCTGATTGCAGAGCTGATGGGCAAACACAGCAATATTATTTTTACCGATGCGGAAGGAAAAATTCTGGACAGCATTAAGCATATTTCCGCACAGGTAAGCTCTGTCCGGGAGGTGTTGCCGGGACGGGACTATTTTATTCCTGCGCAGGAGGGAAAAAAGTCTCCGCTCAACGAAACAGAAGAGGGATTTCTTTGCACAGTGACGGATAAACCAACTATGGTATGCAAGGCCATCTATACCTCTTACACCGGTATCAGCCCGCTGATCGCCAATGAGCTCTGCTACCGGACAAAGATTGACGGCTCCGCTCCCTGTGCTTCGGTTACAGAGCAGGAATGGCTTGCGCTGGCTCAGGGATTTTGTACGGTCATGACACAGATCCGGGATGGTAATTTTACACCGCATATTCTTCGCAAAGGAAAAGAACCGGTTGAGTTCTCCTCTATTCCCCTTTATTCCTACGCAGACTGCACGGACGAGACATGCATTTCTATCTCCAATGCGCTGGAACAGTTTTACGCGCAGAAGAACGCATACACCCGAATCCGTCAGAAGTCGGCTGACCTGCGTCACGTGGTGAATACTCACCTGGAGCGAAACCGCAAGAAATATGAATTACAGAAGAAGCAGTTAAAGGATACCGAAAAGCGTGACAAATATAAAGTATATGGCGAGCTGATTCATACCTATGGATATCAGGTGCCGGAGGGAGCAAAAGGCTTTGAAGCATTGAATTATTACACAAATGAGATGATTCAGGTTCCGCTTGATCCGACGCTTACCCCACAGGAAACTGCGAAGAAATATTTTGAGCGCTACGGAAAGCTGAAACGCACCTATGAGGCACTGAACGAGCTGATCGAAGACACACGCGCCGAGATTGATCACCTGGATTCTGTCGCCACGGCTCTGGATATTGCCCAGTCCGAGGCGGATCTGGCGCAGATCAGGGAGGAATTGATACAAAGCGGCTATATCCGCCAGCGCTATTCAAAGAAAAAACAGCAACAGCAGAAAAGCCGTCCCTGGCATTACCGCAGTTCCGACGGTTATGATATCTATGTAGGGAAAAACAATCTTCAGAACGATGAACTGACCTTCCGCTTCTCCGAGGGAAATGACTGGTGGTTCCATGCCAAGCAGATGCCCGGCTCCCATGTCCTGGTTAAGACGAAGACCGGTGACCTGCCGGATCAGACATTCGAGGAGGCGGCCCGCCTGGCCGCTTTTTATTCCAAAGGCCGCGGTGGAGAAAAAGTGGAGATTGACTATCTCCAGAAAAAGAATGTGAAAAAGCCGAACAAAAGCAGACCCGGATTTGTGGTATACTATACCAATTATTCCATGGTGAGCGTGCCGGATATCGCGGGAATCGAGCTGGTGGCTGACTAAGGAACCCAGGCATTCATCAGGATGACAGGGTAAATACCTGTGCAGGTGACGATACCTTCGGACAGACTCTTTTATCATCCATAAATATCCCGCCTGCGATGCCGAAGCAGCGGCAGCTGTTCCCGCACTTCCTCAACAACCCCCAGGTCAATTTCGGTGACGGCAACCTGCTCTGTCTCATCCATCTGCATCAGCACTTTTCCCCAGGGGTCGACCACAATGGAATGTCCCCAGGCCTGATAGGATGCTTCCGCGTTCCTTGCGGTGGATGTTCCCACGGTAAATACCTGGTTATCCACGGCCCGCTGCCGGAACATCAGCTCCCAGTGCATCGGTCCGGTTGTCATGTTAAACGCAGCAGGACAGAGAATCACCTTCGCACCCGCATCAACCATCATTCGGGTCAGTTCCGGAAAACGCATATCATAGCAGATGCAGATTCCCATTTTTCCAAACTCCGTATCAAACACGGCGATTTCATCTCCCGCCGTCAATGTATCTGACTCCTTAAAATACTGTCCGCCTTTTACATTAATGTCAAAAAGGTGCATCTTGCGATACTTCGCAATCTGCCTCCCCTCCCGGTCAAAAATATAGGCTGTATTATATACTTTCCCGTCCGCCAGCTCCGGGATGGTGCCGGCGGAGAGACAGACATGTTTTTTCGCGGCAAGCTCTGAGCAGAATTGCCAGGTTATGCCGCCCTCCGGCTCCGCATAGGCCGGGGACTGCAACGTTTCATAAGGGCATTGGAACATCTCGGGGAGAACGACTATATCTGCATCCTCCGGTACGTATCCGGCAAAAAGTCCTTCTATATGGCGAAGGCTCTTTTCTTTTACAGGGTTTACTTTTGACTGTATGCTTACTAATTTCATCACTGATTCTCCCATAGAATCCTAAACCCAGGGAACTTAATCCGCTTTTTTGCTAAGTGAGATATGTCCCTGGCACCATTTTCAGCATCTGACAGGATCTAAAATCTCTATTCTTCTATACTATAATGAATCCATATCCTATCGTTATTACAATACAAAGGTATTCGAAATTACAGGTTCAACAGAGAATATTCCTCTCCCGCGTACTGCCGCAGTCTCTCTTTCAACACCTGATGCTCCGGTTCCTTCAGCCCGGGATCATCCTTTAACAGAATCGTTACTTCTTCGGATGCCCGTCCCATCAGATCTGCATCCTGATAGATATCCGCCAGCTGAAAGCAGAAATCCCCGCTCTGCCGTATCCCGAAGAAATCTCCCGGGCCGCGAAGCTTCAGATCTTCTCCGGCAATATAAAAACCGTCGTTCGATTTGTTCAGAACAGCCAGCCGTTTGTTTTTTCTCTCCTGCTTTTCCCCCTGCATAAAAATACAGTAGGACTGGGCGTCGCCTCTTCCCACGCGGCCGCGGAGCTGGTGAAGCTGTGCCAGGCCAAAGCGCTCGGCGTTTTCAATCATCATTACCGTGGCGTTCGGCACGTCCACTCCCACTTCGATCACCGTGGTGGAGACAAGAATCTGCGTCCGATTTGCCAGGAAATCCTCCATGATCCGGTTTTTTTCCTCTGCTTTCATTCTGCCGTGCAGGCAGGATATCCGGATCTCATCCGGAAAAATCTCCCTGAGCCGCTCCGTATAATCCAGGACATTTTCTCCCTCGGAGTTTTCGGACTCTTCCACCACCGGGCAGATGATATAAACCTGATGCCCCTCCCGGACCTGATTTTCCATGACCCGGTAAGCTTTCTCGCGGAAAGAAGGGTCCACCACACAATTTCTGATCGGCTTTCGCTTCGCCGGCACCTCATCGATGACAGAGATATCAAGATCCCCATATAATATGATCGCCAGCGTGCGCGGAATCGGCGTTGCGCTCATCACCAGTATATGGGGATGCTGTCCCTTATAGGAAAAGGTCTCCCGCTGCTTCACGCCGAATCGGTGCTGCTCGTCGGTGATGACAAGGGCGAGGCTGCGGTAGTTTACTTTTTCCTGAATCAGCGCATGCGTGCCAACGATCAGAGCATCCGGTTCCCTCTCCAGAATGGCGTAAGCCTCACGCTTTTGTTTTGCGGTGAGAGAACCCGTCAGGAGTACGATGGGAAACTGTAAATCCAGACTGTCACAGAGCTGGCGCAGCTTCTGCTCATGCTGCCGCGCCAGGACATCGGTCGGCGCCATGATCGCCGCCTGGTATCCGTTGTGCGCGCAGTCCAGCATAGCCAGAAATGCTATAATCGTCTTGCCGGAACCCACATCACCCTGAATCAGACGCTGCATCACTTTCTCTGAGCGCATATCCGACTGAATCTGTGCAATTGTGCGCCGCTGTGCGCCGGTCAGCGCGTAGGGCAGCCGCTCAATCAAATGATCTGCAAAATCTGTTGTGCCAAAAGAAAATTCATTCTGCAGCGCCGCAGAACCGTCTTTGGTCAGCTGCATACAGAGGATAAAAAAGAAAAATTCATCAAAAACAAAGCGGTTGCGCGCCGTGATACAGCTCTCCTCGTCGAAAGGGAGATGCATGTTTTTTAAGGCGAAGTTATATTCGCAGAGCTGATTTCGGGATCGGATATCCTCGGTGATATATTCCATTTCCAGGGGGATATCATCGAGTGCCAGAGCAACTGCTTTCTGCACCTGTTTGTTCGAGAGACCCCTGGTGAGACTGTAGATCGGGCGGAGCGTCTGCCGGATTTTCTGATAATCTCCGGGCGACATAATCTCCGGCTGTTCCATGTAGAGCAGATCTTTTTTTTGCGTAACACGGCCGTAAAAGACATAATAACCGCCCGGTTTTACAAGCGAACGGATGTATGGCGCCCGGTACCAGATGAGACGCAGAGTATGCCCGTTTTCCATTACATCCAGCACCGCCGTTTTTAAGCGGGAGTGCATGTTGACAGACGGTGCTTTCGCAACCCTCACGCTGATCGCGTTTTTTCGTTCGGAAACCAGGGCATCGAGTCCGGTGATCTCCGGGCATCGCTCATAATCCCGCGGAAAATACAGGAGTATATCACCCACGGTGTATACTCCTATCGCATGAAACAATTCTTCTGTTTTGGGACCGATCCCTTTCAGATTGCTGATCGGAGCATCTAATCTCATCGCAAACTCCATTCTTCCCGCCGCAACCGGAAGAAAATTCTGCAGGCTGTCGCACCAGGATCACATTATCGCTGAAAAAATGTATGGCACTGCTTTTTCGGTCATCTGCTTATTCTTTTTACTCTACAGAAATCAGATAGTAGTAAATCGGCTGCCCGCCATACTGTATTTCCAGTTCACAATCCGGGTAGGTCTCTTCCAGGCAGGCGCCCAATGCCTCCGCATCTTCCGCTGCAACATCTTCTCCGTAATATACACAGATAAAGGCAGACTCCTCATCCACCATCTGAGCCGTCATTTCCCTGACCACGGTATCCATGTCTGTGCCGGCGGAAAGGATGGAGGAATCTCCGATTCCCATATAATCTCCCTCATGGATATCCATGCCGTCGAGAGAGGTATCCCGGACCGCATAGGTTACCTGTCCGGTCTTCACCGTTGAAATCAGCTCCAGCATGGTTTCCCGGTTATTCTCCGCACCCGCTTCCGGGACGAAATTGATCATGGCAGTGATTCCCTGCGGCACCGTAGAGGTCGGAATCACGATGACATCCCTGTCCTCCGTCATGGATGCCGCCTGGTTGGTCGCCAGAATGATGTTTTTATTGTTCGGGAAAATAAAAATCGTCTTATAATCCAGCTTTTCTATGGCATTGAGGATATCCTCCGTGCTCGGATTCATGGTCTGTCCGCCCTCGATCAGACAATCAACGCCAAGTCCTCGGAAGACCTCATTGATACCTTCGCCGATGGAGACGGCGATAAAGCCGATGTCCTTTGCGGCAGGATTTATATAATCACAGCCTGTCATGTCGGCAGATTCTGTTCCATACATTCCAGACGGTTCTTCGCCTGGCTTCTCACAATTGGTCTTATCCTTATCCATAACGTCGGATGTCGTCCGAGTCATGCCGGAAGCGTTTTCTTTCCCAGTTGTGTTTGCTACTGTTTCAACCGGCTTCGCTGCAAACTTTCCTTTCTCTGCTTCTGCCTGCTCTTTTGCCAGTTTTGCAGCATCTTTAATCAGCTTTTCCTGATGTTCCTCACGCATATTGTCAATCTTAATGCGGCTTAAGGAACCGAACGCCAACGCCTTCTGCAAAACCAGACCGGGATCATTCGTGTGCACATGCGTTTTTACGATCTCCTCATCCGCGACAAGGACAATCGAATCGCCCATGGAATTCAGATATGCGCGGTACTCGCTCTCCTCCGCCTCTGTCATTGGCTGATTCAGTACAATAATAAACTCTGTGCAGTATCCAAACGGAATCTCATCCATTGTCTCAGCGGAAATTTTTACAATACCGGATGTGCCGGGAGTTTCAGCAGAATATGTTTCCGTACCGGACTCTGCCGCAGTTTTTTCTGATTTGCCGGATATTGCCGCGTCAGGGCGGGAAGATTCTATACTGTAGTCAACTGTTTTTCCGAGAAAGGCATCCAATGCTCCCTTGAGAACCTCAACCAGTCCCTGACCTCCGGCATCCACGACTCCGGCCTGCTTTAAAACGGGAAGCATATCCGGCGTCAATGCCAGTACGCGCTCCGCCTCCTCGATAATCGCCGCCAGATAATCCTTCAGAGGACATTCATCCTCGCAGGCCAGTTCCAGCGCCTTGTCCGCCGCTGCTCTGGCCACGGTCAGGATCGTTCCCTCTTTCGGCTTCATTACTGCTTTATAAGCGGTCTCGCAGGCTTTCTGGGCCGCCTCACAGATGACCAGCTTGTCTAGCTCCTCGTAATTGGAGATCACATTGGTAAATCCCCGACACAGCTGGGAAAGAATCACACCGGAATTCCCCCGCGCTCCGCGGAGTGACCCGGAAGAGATGATTTTCGCGAGATCCTGCATGGACGGCGAATCCATGGCAGCGATTTCTCCGGCTGCAGACAGAATCGTCATGCACATATTCGTCCCCGTGTCTCCGTCCGGAACAGGAAATACATTCAGCTCGTTGATCCATTCCTTCTTTGCTTCCAGATTTTTTGCGCCTGCCAGGAACATCCCGGCAAAAAGATCCGCATCAATCGTTTGTTTCCCCAACAGTTTGTCCTCCCTAGTCAATTACCCTCACACCTTCCACGAAGATGTTGATCTTATCGACGGTCATTCCTGTAAATTCTTCTACCTTATACTTCACCGTCTTTATCAGGTTATCTGATACGGCGGCAATGCTGACGCCATAGGAGACAATAACATGGAAATCCAGCGTGATTTTGTCCTCCTCATCAATCTGTACCGTGATCCCGTGCTGCAGATAATCTTTTTTCAGTAATTTTACAAGCCCGTCTTTCATATTCACAGCGGCCATGCCGACAATTCCAAAGCATTCTACCGCTGCAGCTCCGGCACAGGAAGCGACTACTTCCGAATCAATGCTGACTGTCCCGAGTGTATTCTGTATCTGACC